>NZ_CAJOJM010000054.1:0-8653 GCF_905234905.1 Methanobrevibacter sp. UBA188
ATGCCCGGCGGAGATATGGCAACAAAATATCCTGCAAGAATGCTTGCAAGCATCCTGAAAGATGAAGATTTGATTAAAAATTATGCCAATCATTTCAAATACGGAGAAATCGAAATTAAAAATATTTTCAAGCAATTGGATTCCGGAATCAATGTTGGAAAGACCACCAGTACTGGAAGAGTTCTCGATTCAATGGCAGTTGCACTTGAAATATGTGATAAGAGAACATATGAAGGAGAATGCTCCATGAAACTTGAATCATGTGCTTATTACTCAACAACTGATTTGGAAATCCCATACATTATTGAAAACAATACATTGAATACAACTGAGATTTTAAGAGATGTTGTCAGATTATATCAAAATGGAGCAAAAAAAGCTGATATTGCCCGTGCAGGACAAATTGCTGTTGCAAAGGGATTAAGTGAACTTGCAATAAGTTCAGCAGATAAGAAAAATCTCAATAGCATTGGAGCCACAGGGGGCGTATTTTACAACGAAGCCATTACCGACACCGTTAAAAATTTCATTGAAAATAATGGATATGATTTTATCCAACATAAAAACACTTGCGCAGGAGATGGATCAGTATCCCTTGGACAAGCGATAATAGCTAAAAAAAAGTAAAGAGAATTGTTTGAAATTGAATTCAAACAATTAATTAATGACCACACAACTGTTCTATCTACTTCTATAAGTTCTTTCAAGAATATATTCGGCTCTTTCCAAAAGATTGCCGTATAATCTTATTTGATTTTTCAACTCATCGATAGCTTCGAGCTGTCCGGCATCAATTCTTTTTTCAATATCTAAAAGTTTTGACCATTCGTCACCTGATGGAAGCTGTAGCGTATTCAACATATCATCTGACAGATTTACATCGAAGGTGTTTCTATTGATTGTAATGTGAATATTCACTTCGTTTTGTAAATCATAGTATTTACGCGGACGACCTCTTAAAATTTTCTTATAAGAAGAATTCAAGATACCTATATCTTCCATAGCACGTAAATGTTCAATGATTGCCTTTTGACCAATATCGAGCTCATTGGATATTTCACTAACAAACATAGGTTCTTCCCTTAAAAGGTTAATAATATCTCTTCTAGTTTTACAGCCCATTACATCAAGTATATCTTCTTTATCAATATCTCCTAAATGGTCGTTATAGTTTCCTCTAATTTCTATGTGGCCATTAGAAGAATTGACATTTTTATGATATTTATCATTTTTAATGTCTTCACTATCTCTCATGGTAATACATTATATCATATAATATATTTAAAGTATTGTATTTTTATTACTACTTGTAAGAAAAAAGTCAAAATAATCGAAACCTTTATATAACTTTTTGTTACTATAATATAGTAAGAGAAAGATAACTTTTTGTTACTTTAATATTTGGTTCTGAAAAACTTAAAGTAATAACTCTTATAAGATGAACCATTTTCCTATATGTCCATAAATTCCCAAAACCAATATTAAAGTTCTTAAAGTTTAATATTCTCGATGCAGAGTTATTACATTAGTTTTTCAAAAAGCAATAAAAGGGTGCACGTATGACTGATGAAAATAAAAGCGAAACTGAAGTTGAAACTCAAGATAATCAAGAAAACTATGATGAACTTCTTGAAGAGTTAACTCTTAAGGATGAAGAGATAGCCAAACTTAAAGAAGATCTTGAAAAACAAGAAAATGAAACTCAAGAATATATTTCATTATCACAAAGACTTCAAGCAGATTTCGAAAATTTCAAAAAAATTACAGATAAGCAAAATAAAGAAATAATCAAATTCGCTAATGAAAATATTATTAAAGAGTTCATTGACTGTTATGAAGACTTTGGTAGGGCTTTAGAAATTGAAAACGATGAAGATTTAAAAGAAGGAGTAGAACTCATCTACAATAAATTTAAAGATATCTTAACAAAAGAAGGCGTAGAAGAAATTCCTGCAAAAGGTGAAAAATTTGACTTGAACAAACATGAAGCATTAATGGTTCAAAAGTCAGATGATGTCGAAAACGGATATGTTATAGATGAATTGATGAAAGGATACATGTACAAAGATAAAGTCCTTAAATACTCCAAAGTTATTGTTTGTAAAAAATAAAATTCAAGTTTATTAAATTATTTATAAAAAAAATAGGTGATAATTATGTCTGATTCAAAAAAAGAAAAAATTATTGGTATTGATTTAGGAACAAGTAACTCAGCAGCATCTGTACTTGTAGGAGGTAAACCAACCACAATTCCTTCCGCTGAAGGAGCAAGTCAATATGGTAAATCTTTCCCAAGTTATGTTGCATTTACTGATGACGGTCAAATGTTAGTTGGTGAACCTGCAAGAAGACAAGCAGTTACAAACCCAGAAAATACTATCAGCGCAATTAAAAGAAGCATGGGTACTGACCACAAAGTAACTGTAAACGGAAAACAATATTCCCCACAAGAAATTTCCGCATTCATCTTACAAAAAATTAAAAAAGATGCAGAAACATTCCTCGGAGAACCTATTGAAAAAGCAGTAATTACCGTACCAGCATACTTTGACGACAACCAAAGAACCGCTACTAAAGATGCAGGAACAATTGCAGGATTAGATGTTGTAAGACTTGTAAACGAACCAACCGCAGCAAGCCTCGCATACGGTCTTGACAAATCCGAAGAAGATGACATGAACATTATGGTATACGACTTAGGTGGAGGTACCTTGGATGTAACCATCATGGAATTCGGTGGAGGAGTATTTGAAGTAAGATCCACCAGTGGGGACACTCAACTCGGTGGTACCGATATGGATAACGTATTAATCAAATACTTAGCTGATGAATTCAAAGCTAAAGAAGGAATCGACTTAATGGATAATGACCAAGCAGTACAAAGATTAAGAGAAGCTGCTGAAAAAGCAAAAATCGAATTATCCACCACTACAACTACCGAAGTAAACTTACCATTCATTGCAATGGGTGCTGACGGAAGCCCTAAAAACTTAATCATTTCACTTACAAGAGCTAAACTAGAAGAGCTCGTTGATTCAATTGTAGAAAAATCAGGTAAACCAATGCAACAAGCATTAGATGATGCAAAAATGAGCAAATCTGAAATTGATAAAATCATCTTAGTTGGTGGACCTACCAGAATGCCAATTGTACAACAATTTGTTGAAAAATTCATAGGAAAACCAGTTGAACGTGGTATTGACCCAATGGAATGTGTATCCATGGGAGCTGCTATTCAAGGAGGAGTATTAGCTGGAGAAATTAAAGACATCGTTCTTTTAGATGTAACTCCATTATCATTAGGTATTGAAACCTTAGGTGGAGTATCAACTACATTGATTGAAAGGAACACTACTATTCCTACCAAAAAAAGCCAAATATTCTCCACAGCTGCAGACAATCAACCTTCTGTAGACATTAACGTATTGCAAGGGGAAAGAAAAATGGCAGCAGACAACACTTCACTTGGACGTTTCCAACTTGTTGGAATTCCACCTGCTCCAAGAGGCGTTCCTCAAATTGAAGTAACATTCGATATTGATGCAAACGGTATTATAAATGTAACTGCTAAAGATAAAGGAACAGGAAAAGAACAAGCTATCACAATTACTTCCTCAACAAAATTATCTGATGAAGAAATTGAACAAAAAGTCAAAGAAGCAGAAATGAATGCTGAAGCAGATGCAAAAAGACAAGAAGAAATTGAAATCAGAAACAATGCAGACTCATTAATTTACACTTCAGAAAAAACCTTAGATGAACTCAAAGATAAAGTATCTGAAGATGAAAAAACTAAAGTCGAAGGACTTGTAGCTGAATTAAGAGAACTTATAGCTGGCGATGATATTGATGCCATTAAAGCTAAGTCTGATGAATTATCCAATGTAGTTCAAGAAATTGGTGCTAAAATTTATCAACAAGCACAAGCAGAAGCTCAAGCTCAACAAGCTCAACAAGAAGCTGGTGGAGCAGATCCTAATGCCGGTGCTAAAGACAAAGATGATGACACAATTGATGCAGACTATGAAGTAAAAGACTAGAATTAATAATAATGTTTTATTAAATTGTTGGGAAATATAATAAAATCAGAAATCAGAATCAATCAATAAACTAACAATGAGATAAAACTACTATTATTTTTTCTATTTATTTTTTAAAACATACTAAGGTGAATAAATGGCAGACAAGCGAGATTATTATGAAGTTCTTGGAGTAGACAAATCTGCAGATGAAAAGACAATTAAAAAAGCTTATCGTAAATTAGCCAGAAAATACCATCCAGATGTTTGTGATGAGCCAGATGCTGAAGAAAAATTTAAAGAGGTAAGTGAAGCTTACGCTGTCTTGTCAGATGATGAAAAACGTCAAAGATATGATCAATATGGTCATGCAGGAATGGATGGATTTACTGCAGAAGATTTCTATCAAAACGTGAACTTTGATGATATTTTCCAAGGTTTCGACATTGGAAACATATTTGACATGTTTGGTTTTGGTGGAGGCTCTCGTTCACGTGGAAGAACCGGTCCTCAAAGAGGTTCAGACATATATACTGAAGTTCCAATTACTTTAGAAGAAGCATTTACTGGATGCGATAAAGAAATCAAGATTACAAGAAGTGAACTATGCCCTACATGCCATGGTTCCAAATCCAAGCCAGGTGTTGAACCTGAAACCTGTAAAACATGTGGCGGAACAGGACAAATTAAAGAAGTCAGCAATACAATTTTAGGCCAAATGGTAAATGTAAGGCCATGTAGAGAATGTAACGGTACTGGAAAAATCATTACAGAACCATGCCCTGACTGTCATGGAAAAGGCAGTAACAGAAAAACCAAAACAATTAAAATTGAGATTCCAGAAGGAGTTGATGAAGGCAACCATTTAAGAGTTTCCGGTGAAGGAAACTGTGGTGAAGCATCAGGCCTTGAAGGAGATTTAATTGTAACAGTTCACATTAAGAAAAATAAACAATTTGAACGTGAAGGAGATCATTTATACTACGAGCAGCAAATTAGTTTCCCACAGGCAGCATTAGGTGATGTAATAAGCATTCCAACTATCGAAGGAAAAGAAGTTGAATTTAAAATTGCACCAGGAACACAAAGCGGAACCGTGTTTAAATTGAGAGGACAAGGTATGACATCATACAGACATTCAGGTAGAGGAAACATGTATGTCAAAGCCAATGTCGTAGTTCCTAAAAAATTAAACTCAAAACAAAAAGAAATTCTCACTGAATTTGCTGAAATCAGTGGCGATGAAATTAAACATGTTGAAAAAGGAATCTTTGACAGGGTCAAAGATGCGATGAAATAGATTAGCCATTTTTGCTAATTTATTTTCCCACCACCATATTAATTTTAGACATGATTAAAACCACATCCAAACTAATTTTTACAAGATAATTATATTTAAATCAAATTATTTTTAATGAACCCTTTGAAAATAGACTTTTTAATTATATGAATGTAGATTATCACATACAAGTTTTGAAATTTTCAAAATTATCAGAAATCACCCATATTTTGCTCATAATTTTTAGGCAATTTAAACGAAATAATGATTAATTAAATAACATGCTAAAAATATTAATTGCATTAAAATAAGTAGTAAACCAATTAAAAATAATGTGTATTTTAAAAATAGTAAATATGAATTTAGACATCTACATGAAAAAATAAAAAAAGTATAGAGATTAAAAATCTCTATTTTTTAACTGTAATTTTAACAGATTTTGTGGATGCTTTGTAGTAAGCATTTCCAGCAAACTTAACAGCAGCTTTGTAAGAACCTTTTTTAGTTAATTTGGTAATTTTAAAGACAGCTTTACCTTTAGCATTAGTTTTTGCTTTGTAGGTTTTACCTTTAACTTTTAAGGTTACTTTAACTTTCTTAACTGCTTTATTTTTATTGTCTTTTAAAACTACAGCATATTTTTTAACTTTAGTTTTAGCTTTAAATGCTTTAGATTTAGCAGTTATTTTAGTTGCTTGTTTGGTGATCTTAATTGTTGAAGTTGCACTGGATTTCGCATAATTATTGTCACCAGCGAATTTCATAGTTAACTTATAAGATCCTGTTTTAGTTGCTGAAAGTTTGTAGCTGATTACACCTGCTGAATTAGTAGTGTAAGTTTTTGTTTTACCATTAAAAGTAATTGAAACTTTTTTATTTGCTAATCCATTTCCTTTCATATCCACTAAAGTTAATTTGAAGTTATATCCTGATTTAACTTTAGTTAATAAAACAGTTACAGATGAAGATGCTTTAATAGCAGAAGCGGAAGCATCTACTGTAATCGGAGTTGAAATATCCTTAGGACCATATTTTTCATTACCTTCAAATGAAGTTTTTGCAACATAATAACCAGCATCCAAGTCAACTACAAATGCAGCATAACCTTCATCGTCAGTTGTTGCATTGTAAGTCATATTGTTGACAGTTGAGAAAAGAGTAATGTTTTCAAGTGGAATACCGTTTTCGTCATATGCCATTACAACATAAAGCACACCGTCAGCATATTCAGTATATACTCTTGGAGATGCTAAAATTATTTTATAATCAGGAGTATTACTTGAAACAGTGGCATTTTCTGCTTCAGCAACAGCATTATTACCTACACCTTTTGCACCTGCTAAATAGTTATCTTTAACTGTTGCTTTATTGTTAGTTAAATTAATAGCTGAATCACCAGTAGTTTGAATATTGTTATTAGTAATTGTAGAAGTACCTTTAACAACTTTAATACCAATATTTTGAACTCCGAAGCCTTCCCAAATAGATTCGTTACCTACATTAGAACCTTTTGCGGAAATTATGTTGTTGTCAACCACTAAATTAGATCCTCTGTATGCAATTCCAGTAGTATAATTACCTGCTAGAACAACATTATTACCAGTTACATTACTTTCAACATCACCTAATGAGAATCCGAATACATTATATGCATCACCAACAATTTCATTACCAGTATAAGTTGCTGAAACATTTGCACCATTCATACCAGAGTAAATTCCGTAAGCGGAAGTAGGAGATTTTACTGAAATTCCGTTATCTTTTACAACTCCAGTAGCAGGGCCTTCGATATCGATACCGTTAGAGTAATAATTGGATGTTGAATCAATGGTATTTGCTTCAATATTGAAATTATCACCAGTAATTATTAATCCGTAGATATAAGTATTTCCTTCAGATGTAATTTTGTTATTGGAAATTACAGCATTGTCTGAATTTTTGAAATCTACAGAGTAAATAGTATCAAAACTTTCAACAACATCGATAAATTTAACATTTACTTCATTATTATCAAAAGTAGTACCATTAGATTTTTCAACAACGATACCTTCGGAAATAGGAGAGCTTACCCAATTACCACTACCTGAAGGCACTTCAGCCCAAGGCACATAAGCAGAAATCAAATCTAAGTCAAATTTATTAGAATTAATTACAGCACCTTCAACATCATTAATATAAACAGCATTGTTGATACCTGTACCATTTGTAGCACCTTGATAGTCAACAGTGTTATTGGAAACTATTAAACTAGCAGCATCTACAGCATAAATTGCATAAGCATTTTTATCAGTATTAGCAACAGTATTTATAAAGTTACCAGTTAATGAAGCTTCAGTCACATTATTGAGAATGGAAACACCTTTACCCGGACCGGCAATAATGTTGTTATTAATGTTCACATTACCTTTAATAACTTTAATACCGACAGCTTCAACACCAAATCCTTCCCAAATTGACTCATTACCAACTTCACTAGATTCTAATACAACGCGATTGTCAGCATTTAGAACCTCTATAAGCCATACCAGTAGTATAATTACCTTTTAAGTTAATAAAGTTATTTACAATATTACTGTCCACATCACCAACAGACATACCGAATATATTGTAAGCATTACCTGAAATTTCATTACCAGTGTAGTTAGCACTTACATCTGCACCATTCATACCGGAATAAATACCGTAAGCACTAGCACCACTTATTACTAAAACACCATTATTTTCAACAATACCACTAGCAGGACCTTCAATATCAATACCATTAGCATAATATTCGCCAATAGAAGTTATATTATTAGCTCTTATTGTGAAATCAATACCGGAAAGAATAATCCCATAAATATAATCTTTACCCACAGAAGTAATTTCATTATTTGTGATTACAGCATTATTGGAATTTTTGAAATCTACAGAGTAAATGGTATCATAACCGTATGAAGTAATGACATCAGTGAAATTAGTAGATACAGTATTACTATCAAAAGTAACATTATTAGAATCTTCAACAACAATACCTTCACTAATAGGAGCACTTATCCAATTTCCACTACCTACAGGAACTTCAATCCAAGCAACATCAGCAGAAACTAAATCTAGGTCAAATTTATTTCCATTTACAATAGCTCCATCAGCATTATAAAGATAAATTGCATTATTGATTCCGGTACCTTTGGTAGTACCTTGATAATCGATATGGTTGTCAACAATTTTTAAACTAGCAGTATCATTAGCATAAATTGCATAAGCATTTTTATCAACATTAGCGACAGTATTAATCATGTTATTTTTTAATACCACATTAGTTTCATTGCCTTTTACGGAAACACCTTTACCAGGACCAGCAATTACATTATCA
>NZ_CAJOJM010000055.1:0-16705 GCF_905234905.1 Methanobrevibacter sp. UBA188
CCTTAATAATATCAAATTTAAAGTTACTGTCATGAAAGGTAATGAAACTTTAACTACTGGAACTGTTGTTTTCACTATTGATAATAAGGAATATACTGGTCATATTGGAAGTGATGGTGTTGCTTCTGTTACTTTGAAAAATTTAAAACCAGGTGACCATTTCATCACATCCGAATATGGTGACGTTTTAGTGAAAAATGTTATTTCAGTTAAAAAAGCAGTCCCTGTATTAACTGCTAAAAATAAAGCTTTCAAAGCTAAAACAAAAACCAAAAAATACACTGTAACTTTAAAAAACAGTAAAAAGAAAGCTATTAAAAATGTTAAAGTAACATTAAAAGTTAATGGTAAAACATACTCTGCAAAAACTAACAGTAAAGGACAAGCAATCTTCAAATTAACCAAATTAACCAAAGTTGGTAAACTTCCTGCTACTGTTAAGTTTGCTGGAAATGCTTACTACAAAGCATCCCAAAAATCTGTTAAAATTACAGTTAAAAAATAAATTTTTTTCTGTTGTATGAAGTTTTGAGTTCAATGCTCAAAACCCACTATTTTTTTTTAATCATGTTTTGTGAGCGGTAATTATTGTAAAGCTGCTTGAATTAATGGTGATTGTGCAGTCATCCGCATCGACATAATAGTTTTTGCCTTCTTTTCTAACAGTGGAAGTGTCCTGTTTAAGTTTGGAGATGCAATATCCGACCGGTTCCTCATTGATTTTCAAATTTTTCTGTATTCTGCCAATTCCCATTTCAGTCGTATGGATCTTTTCAATATTTTCCAGAAGTGTTTTCTTGTGCATTTCAATACCTCATTTTTGCATCTTGGTAAATGGTATAATTAGTTATTTATATATTACAACCTAATTAATTATTATGTCATTTTTAAAATTCATTCTTAAAAATCCATTCAGGAGAAAAAATAGTGCAATACTGGCCATTGTGGGAATTGCAATAGGCATTATTGTCATTGTTGCTCTTGGTGGAATCACAGAAGGTTTGGTAAATACCTTTGAAGATACAATTCATGCGGGAGGTGCTGATTTCACTGTTTCAGGTAAGGAAACTGGGGATTCGGCTTATGGAACAAATACTATCAGTTCCAATTGGACGGAAAAAATAGCCAATGTCAGCGGTGTTGATGAAGCATTTCCAATCTATGTTGTACTGACGTCTGTTGGAGATGACTATATGAATACATTGATTGGTATTGATCCGAACGGTACGACTCTTGCAGATATTTCAATGAAAGAGGGCAGGATTTTTGAAGATAATTCATCTGAAGCCATTTTGGGTGAAATCTATGCTGAGGACAACAACTATTCTGTAGGTGACACAATCGATATTGACAGGGAAGAATTTAAAATAGTTGGAATTTACGAAACCGGTGACCAGAATATGGCTGGTGGTGTGTTTACCTCAATTTCCAAGGTCGGAGATCTGATGGATGATGAGGATTCAATTTCAAACATTTACGTCAAGGTAAATAAGGGGGAAGACCCTCAGACTGTAGCTGATAGAATCGATTCGCAATACGGCGATAATATTACAACCGTCACATCAGTAATGGAAATGACTCAGATGGCGGACATGCTCAACATGCTTCAGGCATCAACATGGGCAATTTCACTTCTTGCAATTGTTGTCGGTGGATTGGGAATCATCAATACAATGTTGATGTCAGTATTTGAGAGAACACGTGAAATTGGTGTTTTAAAGGCTGTTGGATGGTCCAATGGAAAGATTTTGACCATGATTGTAGGCGAGTCATTAGTAATCACTATTGTCTCAGCCATTATAGGTTCTTTGATTGGTTTTGCAGCATGCACTATTTTGGGTCCTCAAATGGGTATTGAACCGTTATTCACTCCTAAGATATTCATCCAGGCATTTGCAATAGCTATCGTTGTTGGTATAATTGGTGGAATTTATCCTGCCCTAAAAGCGGTCAGGCTTCCTCCGACAGAGGCATTGAGGTATGAGTGAGGTGAGAACATGAATGTTGTTGATATGAAAAAAGTATATAAAAGCTATGAAGACGGAAAAATCAAGGCATTAAACGGTATTGATCTCACGATAACTGAAGGGGAATTTGTTTCAATCATAGGTCCGTCAGGTTCGGGAAAGTCAACCTTGCTCAACATGCTTGGGGCATTGGATATTCCGGATTCCGGCAGCATCAATGTTGCGGGCAGGGATTTGTCCTCCAATAAAAAGTTAAATGAATTCAGGGCAAGGGAGATTGGATTCATTTTCCAGCTTCATAATTTGATTCCGAATATTTCCGTTGCGGAAAATATTGAAATTCCGATGTATACTCAAAAGATGTCTTCCAATGAAATGAGAAGCAGGGCATTGAAACTTTTGGATGATGTTGGTCTTAAGGACAAGGCGGACATCAAACCTAACAAGTTGTCTGGTGGTGAACGTCAAAGGGTGGCAATCGCCCGAGCACTTGCAAATGACCCATCAATAATATTGGCAGATGAACCAACAGGATCACTAGATTCAAAGACAAGTACTAAAATCCTTAAGCAATTAATTGATTTGCACGATACTAAGAATGTAACATTGATAATTGTAACTCATGATATGGATGTCGCTAAACTTGCAGACAGAGTTATCGAAGTTTTGGATGGTGAAATAATATCTGCCGGCGATGACTCATTAATTAATAGTAAAATTGATGTTTAGGTTAATATCTATTCATCATTTATCTTTTTTTAAGTTATTTTTTCTTTAATTTGTATTTATCTTTAAGATAATGCTGTATTTTTAGTTTTTAGGTGTGATATTCTTTAATTTAATGTTTAGATGCTACAAATTAGATATTTTAAATTTGTTTTTCATAAAAAACTATATTGAAAAACTTCAATCGGATGAAATATAATTCCAATATCTTATTTTTTTTAGAAATTGTTCTTGCATTAAAATATTGTTTTAATTTATTAATATTGTTTTTACTCAATATTATTGCTTTCATTTATAACAAAAACCTTATTAAACTATTTATTTAAAATAATATTGGATTTTATTTCTTTTAAATAAAAAATGAGGTTTTATCATGCAAGAAGAATATAAATTTCAGAAAACTTTGTTGTATGTTTCTGATGAAGGAGAAGTTTCATTGGATGTGATTGTTGACCAAGAAGGAGAAACATTTTGGGCAACTCAAAAAACAATGGCTGAAGTGTTTGGTGTAAAAAAGAATACGATAAATTATCATCTTAAAAATATTTTTGCTGATGGTGAGTTAAACCAAAATTCAGTTGTTCGAAAAATTCGAACAACTGCTTCCGATGGAAAATCTTATAATAATAACTTCTATAATCTTGATGTGATTATTTCTGTAGGGTATAGGGTAAACTCTAAAAACGCAACAAGATTCAGAATATGGGCTACTCAGCAATTGAAAGAACTGATTATTAAAGGATTTGTTTTAGATGATGAACTGTTGAAAAACGGTTCGAGATTTGGCATTGATTATTTCAACCAGCTGCTTGAAAGGGTAAGGGACATCAGGTCATCTGAAAGAAGATTCAATCAAAAAATCACAGACATCTATGCTACAAGTTTTGATTACAAAAAAGATGCTCAAGTAACTCGTGACTTCTTTGCAACTGTTCAAAACAAATTGATATATGCAGTTAGCGGTCACACTGCAGCTGAAATAATTGTGGATAGAAGTGATAGTGAAAAAATCAACATGGGATTGACAAATTGGAGCAATCCAAATGGCAAAATCATTTTGAGTGATGTTGTTATATCTAAAAATTATCTGAACGAAAGAGAATTAAAACGCTTGAATTCTTTGGTTGATGGATTTTTAACTCTTGCAGAGTCCAGAGCATTAAATGAGATTCCAATGGCTATGAAAGATTGGAAAAAAGTATTGGATGACTATATTGATTTAAATCTTTTGCCTATTTTGGAAGGTAAAGGCAAAGTTTCATCAACTGATGCTCAAAAAATTGCAAAGGAAGAATACGAAAAATTCAAAGTGATTCAGGATAGGAATTATCAATCTGATTTTGATAAGTTAATAATAGATATAAAAAGAATAGAAGGTTTTGATGTTTAGATGATTCCATGAATCATCCTTAAAGCATCCAAAAGGCCGTGGCTGTATTCGATGCAACCGAATGCAGTCCTCATGTCTCCTTTTTTAAGATAATATTTTGAATCGTTCCAGTAGTCAATGGCTCTGTCATAGACCTCTTTTTCCTTTCCTTCAAAGGTAATGTCTGCTACCTGATTCAAGTTTCTCTCTAATTTTGCAATATCCTTTGCTATCTTTTCGGGACTTTCCAACTCAGTCATTCAATTGCCTCCAAACATGCACTATTCTTTGTCCGACAGTAAAGTAAGATAATATTACCAGTATGTAAATGGTGTATGTAAAGTAAATGTCTCCTGCAAAAAATCCGATTAATGACCCAA
Source organism: Methanobrevibacter sp. UBA188 (assembly GCF_905234905.1). Lineage (NCBI taxonomy): Archaea > Methanobacteriati > Methanobacteriota > Methanobacteria > Methanobacteriales > Methanobacteriaceae > Methanobrevibacter > Methanobrevibacter sp. UBA188. The sequence continues at coordinate 4,443 of NZ_CAJOJM010000055.1, forward strand.
CCATTAAAATGATCATACGAACTGCCCTTTCTGCAATTCCAATATTGCATTCCACTCCCTGTGATTCTGCTCTTGCCCTAACATAGCTTACACAAATCGCTGAATGGATTGCCAAAACGCCAACAAACCAGTCACAGTATCCCCCAAATATTATTCCAATGTATATGATTGCATCTGCGAATCTGTCCATTGTAGAGTCCAGAAATGCACCAAATTTGGATGACCTGTTATGGTACCTTGCAACAGCTCCGTCAATAACATCCAAAAGTCCTGAAAGTAATATAGCTACTGTTCCTAGGATTAGTAGATGATGTGCATATCCATAAGCTGCAACAACTGCAACAAATGGGGATATTACTGTTACAATATTAGGATTTATGTTTAAGTTTCTAGCAATTGGGTTCAATATTTTTGTTAAAAAGGGTCTTAGACTTTGAAGCATAATTTATATATAAATATTTCATCTAATATAATTGTTAGGTAATGAAAATGAAGATATTAAAAACCAGTATTGATGAATTGGATGAAAACATTATTGATGATGCTATTCAGGTTTTATCTGATGGGGGCGTTGTTTTATATCCAACCGATACTGTTTATGGATTGGGAGCTAATATTTTTAATAATGATGCGGTTAGAAGAGTGTTTGAAATTAAAAAAAGAAGTTTCCTAAAGCCACTTTCAATACTTGTCAGTGATGTTGAAGCCATCGACATAGTTGCAAGGGTTACAGTTAGGGAAAAGGAAATCATAAATGAGTATCTTCCGGGTCCTTATACATTCATTTTAACTAAGGAAAAAATTGTTCCTCGTGTCATTACAAGTGGGTCTACACATGTGGGTGTAAGAGTTCCGAATAATGACATTTCGCGTAGGTTGGCGAGTTTGTTCCCGATTACAACAACCAGTGCAAATCTTTCAGACGAAGAAGTTCTGTCAAATCCTGATGATATCTTGGAACAGCTTGACTGTGAAGTTGATTTGGTAATTGATGTGGGAGATTTAAAATCAGATCATGCTTCAATGATTGTAGATTTGTCAAAAACAACTCCAAAAATAATAAGAAGGTAAGAGATTATGATTTAATCTCTTTTGTAATATTTACCTACTAATATGAATCCAAATATTAATGTTAGTATTACTAATGCCAATTCAGTTCCTGTAGCATGTTTTAGCAAACTGACTGATTTATTTTCTATTTTTGATTTAGTATTATCTTCAAGGTCTTTAGTTTGATTTTTAAAAATTAATGCAGTGGCATTTTCAGTTTCATTTTCTTCAAATATTGTTGTATTTTCTTGTGTTTTGTTTTCGGTTATGTTTTCTTGTGGTATTGTTGTATTTTCTTGTGTTTTGTTTTTTTTCTGTTGTATTGTTTTCAACTTCAACGGGAATGTCTCTGTAAGTAATTTTGTATCCGAAGAAGTTTTGATGATTGTTTTTATCTGTACCTAATACCTCAAAATCAAAAAATGCTTCGGTTGTTTCATTGATTTTTTTAATTGCACCATGGTCTGGAATTGTTAAATTCACGGAAGCGTCCTTGATTTGCTGAACTAAATCTTTGTTGAAATTAAAATTATCGCTGAATGCCCAAATTATTTTTTGGGTATCAATTTTGTTTTTTACTGCAATATCATGAAATTCAACAAAGAAAGTCTTCAAATAATGTCCGATTGACTCACCATTTTTGTTGTTGATTGCAGCAGTTGTGTCTTTAACTTCAAATTCATCATTGACTTTTGCTTCTTGGTCTCCATAATTGATGCAGTATCCGTTGTATCCATCTTCAAAAGTAATGTTGAAATGTCCATTTTCTTTTGATTTTACAGTCTCTCCGATTCTGTTTTTTTCTTCTTCATCAGTTTTGCTTTCTTTTTCCTCTTCAACATTTCTTTGTGATACAATTTTCTCTTGCTGTGCTGTGTTTGTATCTGCAACTGCATCTTCGGTGATGTTTTCTGCTGATACAAAATTTACACCTGATGTGATTAGTAAAAAGATTGTAAAAATTGTAATTATTCTTTTTTTCAAATTTTTCACCTCTTTGCTTTGTATTAATTGCGTTGTAAAAGGTTATATATAAAGTTAAGGTAACCAAACGGTCACTTTTGCTTAAATTTAATTAATATGTCTTATTTTTTCGTAATTTTTAAAATATGTTGGTTTTATTAATTTTTAGCTAATTAAACTGGTTTTTTTCCTAACTGCAATTAATTAATATATCATGAAAAACAATATTTTATCATGAAAGTGTTGGCTAATTTTGAAGATAATCATAAAATCCAATCCAATTCCGCATTGGATGTTTTGTTGGGTGGAGGTTTTGAAAAAGGTACAATCACCCAAATATTCGGACCTCCCAGTTCAGGTAAAAGCAATATTGCATTAACATTGGCAGTCAATGTTGCAAAAAATAATAGAAAAGTGATTTATATAGATACTGAAGGCGGAATTTCAATTGACAGGATTAAACAGATTTCAGGATCTGATTTTTCAAAAGTAGCTAACAACATAATTGTTTTTGAACCGACTAGTTTTATAGAACAAAATGAAAACTTGCGGTCAATTGATGTTTGGCTTAGAAAAAATCATGATGAAGTTGATTTGCTGGTTCTGGACTCTGCAGTTGCGCTCTACAGGGTTGATGACATGAAATCCGCTAAACTGAATAAGGAATTGGGCAAGCAGATGGGTGTGTTGTCCAAGATTGCAAGACAATACGATATCGCAGTAATATTGACAAATCAGATATATAATGCATTTGACGATGAAGGAAATAATGATGTCAAGGCAGTTGGCGGAACTATTTTGCAGTACTGGAGCAAAGTCATACTTCAATTGGAGCGCGGTGAAGAAATCAACCAAAGAATCGCCACTTTGATTCGCCACAGAAGTATTCCTGAAGGCAAAAAGGCCACTTTTTCAATAACTTCTCAGGGCATTATTTAGGTACTTTTATTAATAATTAAAAATATATATTTATTTTGGAATTGTTTGAGCTGATAATATGAGGGAAAAGGATTTTGATATTAAAACACCCAAAAAAAAGTTTCAAAAAACTGAACGGGTACCTCCAAAAGGTTATGATAATGCAAATGACTTTTTTGAGGATATGTATATGGATGAAGACATGATTTGGATGGGTCAAAATACCAACCATCTGCATGACGATACAATAGCCAATGCCATGATTGATGCAATTCGCAAAAAGACATATTGCAAATATCCTGCCCCTGAAGGATTTTCTGAACTTAAACAATTGATTTTAGATGATTTGGATTTGAATGAATTTGAAGTTTTACTGACTTCCGGTGCAACTGAATCTTTATATTTGGTAATGCAAGCATTATTGGAACCGGAAGACAATGTAATCTTATCTGATCCTGGTTACTTTATTATTGGAGACTTTGCAAACAGATTTGCAGGCGAAGTCAGATATGTTCCTATTTACTATGAAGAAAATGACTATAAGCTGACTCCGGATTTGGTGAGGAAAAATATGGATGAAAACACTCGTATGATTATTTTAATCGACCCATTGAATCCGTTAGGTTCTTCATACACCGAAGAGGAACTTAAAGAATTCGCTCAAATCGCAAAAGAAAACGATTTATACTTATTACATGACATAACCTACAAAGACTTTGCACGTGAACATTTCCTTGTTGAAAACTATGCTCCCGGTCAAACTTTGACAATCTACAGCTTTTCAAAAATATTTGGAATGGCAGGTTTAAGAATTGGAGGTGTCATATCATCCAAACCGATTATCGATGCAATCAAAAATGCTGTTGTCAATGATTTGGGAGTGAACATCATTTCACAATACGGTGCAATTGCAGGTCTTAAATCAAAACCTAACTGGTTTGAGAGAATAAGAAAAACCTGTTTTGAAAACCAAAGGTTGATCAGCGAAATGGTTGAACCGATTGATGGGGTATTTCTGCCGGTTTATCCGTCCGATGCAAACATGATGGTAATCGATTTGTCCGGTGCAGGAATAGATCCTAAAGAGATGTCCAATTATTTGATTCAGAAAAAATTGTTCACAAGGGAAGGGGAATACACTTCTGAAGAATTTGGTGACAGATACTTGCGTATAAGTTTTTCAATTCCAACTGAAGAGGTTAAAGTATTCTGTGAAGAATTCCCTAAAGCTGTCGAGGCTTTAAGAAAAAAATAAGGTTAATGGTATGAGATTGAGATATCATCAACCTATTCCTAATTTTTACAATCAAGAAAACCCTCACCATCCCAATAATCTTATTTCCAATGATTTTTTACAGGAATTTGCTGATATAGCTATTGCTTCAAGATTTGTAGGATTGAGCTTTTCCAAGTTAAGTGAAGATTTTAAAAAAGAATGGGATATTGATTGGGACAATATCATTATTCTGAAATATCTGATGTCTGAAGATATCCTCAAGATGGAACCATCAGATGAAAAATGCAAATTGATGGATGAGGAATTTCAGGAATTTGGAGCCAAAACATTTGCACTTGCAGATATATTGAGGGAAAACGGATTTAAAGCGGATTTGATCAATCCGTTGGATGACCGTGTTAGCTTAAGGGCAATTGCAATGCAATCAAATGATGCTGTCATTACCCGAAGCAATATGTGCATGTTCAAAGAAGGTCTGAACCTTGGTTTTTTCATGATTCAGACTTCAATAGAAAATTTGCCGTTCAAAACGGAAAACGAGCTGAAATGGGTTGAGGATTACTGTTCAACATGTGGGGTCTGCATTGACAGATGTCCCGAAAAGGCATTTGACGAAAATGGAAAATTTTTAAGAAAGTTATGCACTGCACACCGTGAAGGATGCAGCCGTTGCATTAATTTCTGTCCATTTTATAAAAGAGGTTATGAAAAGGTTAAAAAAAGATATGGGAGAATGAAAAAATGAGTGACAAAATAGCTTTAGTTTCATGCAGTGGATTAAGTCCGCTTGGATTAGTTGTAAGGGCAGCTAGTGTTGAGCTTGCCTTGGAAAACGAAAATATTGTTGCAGCGTGCATCACTGAATATTCTGCTCAGCCGAACAATTGCTCACCAATTCTGGATGATGCAAAAATTGTTACAATAACTGGCTGCAGTGATGACTGTGCATCAGTAATATTAAAGGAAAAAGAAGTTGATTCAGTTAAAAACATCGCTGCCGATGCAGTTGTCAAAACTTATGACTTAAATCCGTTGGATGCTGTAAGGCTGGACGACGACGGTGAAAAGGCAGTTGGGATACTAAAAAAATATGTTCTTAAAGAATTGGAAAATATCTAAAAAAAATTAAATTAAAGGGAATATTTAATCGGATAAGTAATAATATTCTCCTTTTTCTTTTTGTTCACGGTCTTTGTAACTGTCGAGTTTGTTAACTCTTGGTCTTTTTGTTTCCTTATCTCTTCTGAATGTAATATTGAGGTTTCCTAAAAATTCATTCATTGCGTTTCTTAAATCTGTTGGTTTGGAAGCATGACCGTCCAGACCAGGAGTTCCATTGAAAACCATTGCCCTATCGGAAATGTAGTCGATAAATACGATATCGTGGTCAACAATAAGTGATGCTGCATTTCTGCTTTCAACCATCTTACGAATGACTCTTGCAGCAATCAGTCTTTGTTCTACATCTAAAAATGCTGTAGGTTCGTCAAAAAGATATATTTCAGCATCCTTTGCAAGTGTGGCAGCAATGGCCAATCTTTGAAGTTCACCACCACTTAAACCATTAACTGGCTTGTCAAGCATGTCATTTAAAGTCAAAGGATTCATTATTTCACTTTCAAAGATTTTACTTCCAAAGCTAGGGGCATGCATATATAAAAAGTCACTGACGGTTCCTTCAAAGTCTGAAACAATGTATTGTGGCTTGTAGGCTATTGTGACTTCCTCATCTACTTCACCAGTAGTCGGGTCTTCGACTCCTGCAAGCATTTTTGCGAATGTGGTTTTACCGATACCGTTTGAACCAAAAGCAGTCACGATTTCATCATAAAAGATTTCGCCTGCATCTGCAGTCAATGTAAATCCGTCATATTCCTTATTCAAATCTGAATAGCTTGCAAGTGCATCCCCTTCATCCTCTGGAGTTGGTGGTCTTATTGTAAACTCGATTGGATTTTTTCTTATTCTGACATTTTCTTCAGCTAAAAATCCATTTATGTATGCATTGATACCTATACGAACTCCTTTTCTTCCGGACACTACACCGTATCCTCCAGGCTGTCCATATAATATGTGAACATTGTCGGACAGAGCATCTAAAGTAGCAAGGTCATGCTCAATTACAAGAACGCTTTTTCCTTCTTCTGCAAGAGATCTGATTACTTTTACTGCATTAAGTCTTTGAGACACGTCAAGCCAGGATGTTGGTTCGTCAAAGTAGTAAAAGTCCCCTTCCCTTAAAACTGTTGCAGCAATTGCAACCCTTTGAAGTTCTCCACCACTTAGGTTTTGCATTTCCCTGTCAAGAACGTTTTCAAGCTGCAGTTCTTTTGTAACATATTCTAGCTTGTCTCTTTCATTGACGTTTTCAAGTAAATCTTTCACTTTGCCTTTAACGACTTTTGGAAGCTGGTCAACCATCTGTGGCTTTAGGATGGTTTTTATGTTTCCTTCGGACAAGTCCTGAAAATACTTCTGAAGTGAAGAACCTTTGTAAAACTCAATGACCTTTTCCCAGTTTTCAGGTGGATTTTCAAAATCTCCGAAGTTTGGTATCAGATTTCCGGATAATATATTCATGATTGTGGATTTACCAATACCGTTAGGTCCTAAAAGTCCTAAAACAGTTCCTTCTTCAAGATTTGGAAGTCCAAATAATTCAAATTGGTTTTGTCCAAATCTGTGAATTGGATTGTCTGCCGCTTCAGGTAAGTTAATGATTGTAATAGCGTCAAATGGGCAGCGATTTGTACAGATACCGCACCCTTCACATAATTCTTCAGATATCAACGGTTTTTTTGTATCTTCATCAACTACTATGGTGTCTTCTTCCATTCTAACACCAGGACAGTAGTGAATACAGACATAATCACATTTTTTAGGCTGACATCTGTCCTTATCTAAAATTGAAATACGAGTCATTATAATCTCCTTAAAAATATAATCATATATAATTCTATTAATTCTATTTAATTAATTTATTGTAAAATTGTTGACTTTCAAAAAACTTTTTAATTATTTAGTTAAATATTTATTATTGATAATATGAAACAGGCAATGATTGTAAGAACAGATTTGAAAATGGGCAAAGGAAAAATTGCTGCTCAATGCTGTCATGGAGCTATTGGTGCATACAAGAAATCTCCTCAGGATAAAATCAGGAAATGGGAAAATGAAGCTTATGCAAAGGTAGTTTTAAAAGTTAAAACCAAGGAGGAACTTTTGGAGCTTAAAAAGTTGGCTGACCAAAATGGAATTTCCAACTATCTTGTAGTTGATGCGGGAAGGACTCAGATACCTACATCATCAGTAACGGTTTTGGCACTTGGTCCTGATGAGGATGAAATAATTGATGAAGTGACTGGGGATTTGAAACTTTTATAGTTTAACTGTTATTTTAATGATGGCATTATTCAATTAAATGTGGTAGGTATTATGGGCATAAAACAGGTTGTAAAAATTGGGGGAAGTCTTTTTCCAGATTATGCAATTGAACTTGCAAAACAATTGAAAAACACCAATTCACTAATTATTTTGGGTGGTGGCGATTTTGCAAATTTGATTCGCAAGTATGATGATGAAATTCATTTTTCACAAGAAACAACTCATTGGACAGCTATAGATTGTATGGACATAATAGCTAAACTTGTTGATGATAAGGTAGATTCCACTAAATTGGTATATTCCATTGAAGAGGCAAATAAAATTTCTGATGATGGTTTTACTCCTATTTTTATTGTTTCAAGATTTTTAAAAACAGAAGATCCTTTCGAATGCTCATGGGATGTGACTTCAGATTCCATTGCAGCCTATGTTTCACATCTTCTAAATGCAAAGCTTTTAATAGTAACAAATGTAAATGGTATATATACCCAAGAACCGAAAGAGCATGGTTCAACATTCATAAGTAAAATCGATGCAACAACATTACTAACTTTTCAAGAGTCGTCGATTGATGTAATGTTACCGTCTCTTTTATTAGAGTTTGGGACTAATTGTTATGTTGTGAATGGGAAGTGCCCTGAAAGGGTTTTATCTTTAATAGATGATAATATAAATGATTATAACTTCGATTACACACAAATAATAGGTGAATAAAATGAAAGAAGTAGAATGTATTTCATGTAAACAAGAAATTCCATTAACCGGACCATTCGTAGAATTCGAATGTCCTATATGTGGAGCAAAAATAGCAAGATGTGAAAAATGCCGTACCTTTGGTCACGCTTACAAATGTGAATGTGGTTTTGAAGGACCATAAGTTTTAAAATGGAGGAATTAGAATGGGTGAAGTATTAACAACTATGAAAATCATGCCAGACAGTCCGGAAGTAGATTTAGAAGCTATCAAATCTACTATCGAAAGTTCAATGCCAGAAGGCGCTAAAATCCACGAAATTACTGAAGAGCCAATTGCATTTGGTTTGGTGGCTATCATCTTAAACTTCATTACTGAAGATGGTGAAGGCGGATCTGAACCTGTTGAAGAAATGGTTTCAGGTATTGAAGGCGTTGCCAGTATTGAAATTACTGGTGTCGGAAGATTAATGTAAGATTGATTTTCTGTAGTGGGAAAGATTAAAAAATCGATTTTTTCCCATAATTTCTTATTTTAGACATTATAAAAATGTATTTTTGGGTTATTAAGATTAATAACTCTCATTACTCTATTTTTTTGGATAATTTATCTTTAAAATGCAAGAATACCACAACTTCTGCAAGTTGTGGATGAATTGCACTATTGGGTGTACTGTCTTTTTTAATTAATTTTATTGTGTTTTCTCATTTATATTGCTTGTTTTATTGTTTTCAGTCACTGCAATATCTGCAGCCGATTTAAACTGTACTGGTGATATTGGTGATGTTTTAAAAGATGGCGGTGATATTAAATCATTTTATGATTTAAATGGTGATATTGCCACTGAAAATTCAAGTTTTAATATGCAATCAGATTATACATTTGATAATCAAACTGATAGGGATTATACTAATGGAATTAGGATAGTTAATGCTGATTTTACAATCAATGGAAATAATCATGTAATTGACTGTTCTAATCAGGCAAGAGCATTTAGGATTGTTGGAAATAATGTGGAAATAAAAAATTTGGTTATAAAAAATGCTTATCATGGATCTGGTTCTGCAATTATAACCAACTCAAAGCTGACACTTAATAATGTAACTTTTATAAACTGTTCAGGTAAGGACTCTTCTAATATGGGGGCTATTGTTTCATCTAAGGCAACTTTAAATGTCAATAACTGTAAATTCATTGATACCTGCGGTGATGATGGTGCATCAATCACTGCATCAATGAGTGTGGTTACTGTTGACAATTCTACATTTATCAGTAGCTCAAATAAAATTATTAAGGGTCAAATTTATTCACTCTAATTTTTTAAACACTACTTCTAAATATGCAACTGCAATATTTGCTACAGACAAGGGAAGCATTTCAATTTCAAACTCTAAATTTAGAAACCTCTTTGCCAATAGAACTGCAGGTGCAATTGGTGTTAATGCAATCTCTAAGTTAACAATATCTGGCTGTGAATTTTATAATGTTTCCAGTGAAAAGAATGGTGGTGCTATTTTTGCAGATGTGAATGATGAAGAAAGTTATGTCATTGTTAGAAATAGCAAATTCAATGACTGTACTTCTGAATTTGGTGGTGCTATTCTTCAATTAGGTGGAACTTTAGCCATTAAAAACTCAGATTTTGTTGAAAATTCCGTTGAATATGATGGTGGTGCAATATATACCAGTTTTACTAGTGTGGATATTTCAAATTCATCATTCAAATCTAATCTGGCATCTAATGAGATATCTTATGGGGGTGCCGGATACTTTGATATGGGGACAGTAATTATCAGACAAAGCACATTTGAGGATAATCTTGCTTTTAATGTATCTACAGTTTATGCATACGATTCTAATTTGACTTTGAAAAATAACTACTTTAAAAATCCTTCTAATGTTACAAGCATATATACTGTATATGGAAAAGTAAGTGATGAAGGAAATACTTTCAATGGGGATAAAAGGTCATACGGTAATACTGATTATTTTTATAACTTTGAAAATACTGCCAATCCGTTTATGATATATAACAATACTATTGTTGGTCCGTTACCTGAAAAATTTGATTTGAGAGAATATGGTTGGGTTTCACCCGTTAAAAACCAAGGATTTATGGGTGCATGTTGGGTATTTGGTAATCTGGCAGCATTGGAGTCTGCATTAATGAGGTATGCAAATGTAACATATTCATTGTCTGAAAACAATGTTCAAAATTCTATGCTTCAATATTCAAAATACGGACAGTTGGATATGGATGAAGGTGGAACTCCTTTTGCTCCTATTGCTTATTTGATTGATTGGATGGGAATTTTCCCTAGTGAATATGACAGCTATGATGAACTTGGTAAAATTTCTCCATTGCTTATCACTCCCGAGGACATTCACATTCAAAATGTGGTTGTTGTTCCTGAAAGAAAGAATTCTCTGGACAATGATTTGATTAAAAATGCGTTGCTTAAATATGGTGCTTTGGCAGTCAGTCACAATGCTGATTTTAATAAAACTACTTATTTCAATAAATCAAGTTCAGCACAGTATTATTATGGTAAGCCAACATCAGATCATAGAGTTTGTGTTGTAGGGTGGGATGATACTTATTCCAGAAATAATTTCTTAAAACCTGCTCCTGGCGATGGTGCATGGATTGTTAAAAATAGTTGGGGCTCCGATTGGGGTGATGGAGGATATTTCTATGTTTCCTATTATGATACGTCATTTGCTACATGTATTGAAAGTGTTGGATATATAATTAATAACGATTCCTATAATAGGATTTATCAAGTCGATGTTGGTGGTGAGATAAAGTTGGTGAATGGTTATAATTATTACTATAATGTGTTCACAGCTGATGAAGATGAATTGATTGCAGCAGTTGGAACATATTTTGATAAAACGGGCAGGAATTATGGATTTACAATATCTGTAAATGATGTTGATGTTTATTCTCAAAATGGCATTAGTGAATTTGGAGGATATTCCACAATCAAATTAAACAAATATGTTCAAATCAAAAAAGGAGATGTTTTCCAAATAACCTTCAAAAATAAGGCATCTCTTCTCTATGATCTCAGAATCCATACTCAAAAAGGCACTTCTTTTGTAAGTAAGGATGGTAAGACCTGGATTGATTTAGCAAGTATTAAGAGTGTAGCTATTTTAAAAGCTTACACTGTTTCCGATTTGAATATTACTGAAAATTTGGTGAAATACTATAGGAATGATACTCCATTTGTTGCGAAAGTCGGTGTCGGTGAAGAGGTTGTTTTTGAATTCAATGGTAAAAAGTCCACAGTCATTGCTGATGAAAATGGATTGGCTAAACTTAATATCAACAGCAATCCTGGAAAGTACAGCATCACAACAACTTACAATGGAACTTCAATCGTCAATTACATTATAATAAAAAACACTGTTGTCTCTTCCAATGTCAAAAGGACTTATAATGCTAATTGCAATTATAAACTTAGGATAGTGGATTCTGCCGGAAAGCCTGTAAATAATGCTAAGGTTGCCGTTTCTATCAATGGAAAATCTAAGAATTACAAAACTGATAATTCAGGATACATAACTCTTAAATTCACAAAATTGACCAAGGCACATAAAATCACTGTTAAAAATCCAAAGACAGGTGAGAGCAGAACTACTAAAATCGTGCTTTGTTCAAGATTTTCAGGGGAGAAAAACGTTGTAATGTATTACTTTGACGGATCCAAGTTTAAAGCTACAATACTGGGGGGCAATGTCAAACCTGTTGGTAAAAATAAGGTCGTGACCATTAAGGTCAACAAAAAAACATACAAGGTCAAAACCAATGCCAAAGGTGTAATTGCTTTTAAAATACCCAATACTATAAAACCGGGTTCATATAAATTAACTGCAACTTACAAAGGTGAGACTATCAAAAAGACCATTAAGGTAAAACAAAATCTTAAAACCAAAAAATATTCTGTTAAAAAGTCTTCTAAAAAGCTCACTGTCAAAGCAACTCTCAAGAACGGTAAAAAAGCAGTCAGC
>NZ_CAJOJM010000056.1:0-7391 GCF_905234905.1 Methanobrevibacter sp. UBA188
TGCTAATTATGCTCCTGCCAGTGATAGTATTACAATAATTGTGGATAAGGCTGTTAATGATGTTTTAGTTTATTCTTCTGATGTTGTTTATGGTGAAAACTCCATTATTGTTGTGTTTGCCGATGTTGATGGTGAGTATGCTGTTGTTGTCGGAGATAAACGACTCATTGTTAATGTTATAAATGGTGAGGGTAATGTTGAAATTGCTTTGGATGCTGGCAGTTATGACATCATCGTTGAGTATGTGAATGATAATTATGTAAATAATGTGACTTCTGTTCCGTTTACTGTTTCTAAAGCAGATATTACTTTGAGTGTTGAGGTTTTAGATAAAGTTTACACTGCTGATGTAACTGGTAATGTATTTGCAAGTTTGGATGGCAATTATACTGTTATTGTCGGAGATAATGTTGTTAAAGTCGCCGTTAAAAACGGCATCGGTTCATTTGACCTTGGCAGTTTAAGTGCTGGAAGTTACTCTGTTCGCATGATATTTGAGGGTAATGAAAACTATAATGTTAATTCAAATACCACAAGCTTTGAAGTTACTCAAACAGGAACCAACTTCAACATTATTGCTAATGCTACTGAAATTGTTTATGGTGGTGTGATTAGCATTACTCAGGGTCTTCCTGGTGATGCAACAGGTACTGTAACATATAAATTTGCTAATGGTACATTAATCAAAGTTTTAAGTGTCAAAGAGTCATTTGTATTGTCTGGTTTGGATGCTGGAAGTTATGTGGTTTATGCGGATTACTCAGGTGACGGCAGTCATGATTCTGCTCGTGACAGTATTACAATAATTGTTGATAAGGCAATTAATAATGTTGTTGTTAGTGTTGAAAACGTGACTTATCCGGATAATGTCACCATTAATGTTCTTGCGGATATTGATGGAACTTATCTGATTACTGTTGCGGGAACTACATTGGAAGTAAGTGTTGTAAACGGCGTTGGAAACTGGACTATGGCATTGGCGGTTGGAAACTACACTACAATTACCAAAATTGAGCTTCCAAATTATGATACTGTAGTTAAAGAAGCTGCATTTAGTGTTTTGCCGGTTGATGATTATGATTTCGGTATTGAGACTGTGGATAAAACCATTGTTTTCCATGCGCCGGCTGATGCAACAGGCAATGTGACTGTGACAATTGGAAATAAAACATATGTTGCCTCATTGGTCAACGGCAGTGCAAAGATTACTGTTCCGGAATTGGGCAATGGAGTAAATAATGTTGTTATTTCATATTCCGGTGATAACAAATATGCTCCAAGAGGTTATTCATCTAATGTAACAATTGAAACTAAAATCATAGCTTCTAATATGGTTCGCGGATACAATAGTGGTGTCGATTATCAGTTTAAAGTTGTTGACATTAATGGAAATCCTATAGCAAACAAAAAGGTTAAGATTAAAATCAAAAACAAATCTTACACTGTTAAAACCAATGGTAAGGGAGTTGCAAAACTTAATGTGAAATTATCTGTGGGATCATACAAGGTGATAATTATCAATCCTGACACTGGTAAGGCAGTGACTAAAACTCTTAAGATTGTTAAAAGGCTATCTGGAAATAAAAACATTGCCAAATACTATAACAGTAACTTCAAATACAAATTTAAGGTCATTGGCAATAATGGTAAGGCTGTTGGAAAAGGAGTAAAAATTAAAGTTAAAATAGGTAAAAAAACCTACAGGCTCAAAACAGACAAGAAAGGTGTCATTACCATCAAGTTAACTAAGAAGTTCATTCCTAAAAAGTATACCGTTAAGGCAACATACAAAGGATATTCCATTAAAAACACTATTAAAGTAAAACAGGTAATATCCAGTAAAAAAGTAGTTACAGTCAAGAAATCTGCTAAAAAACTAGTCTTGAAAGCAAAATTGAAACAAGGCAAAAAGGTTCTTAAAAAGAAGACAGTGACATTCAAATTTAAGGGTAAAAAATACAAAGCGAAAACCAACAAAAAAGGTATTGCAAAAGTAACCGTTAAGAAAAATGTCATTAAGAAACTTAAGGCAGGCAAAAATTATAGATATGCAATTACTTACTTGAAGGATACCGTAAAAAGAACAGTTAAAGTAAGAAGATAATCTTTTTTATCTTCTTCTATTTTTTTTAATTTTTTGAAATAATATTCCTGCTCAAATGCTTATTTTCAGGCATGATAAAATTGATGTTTGCAATTATAAACTTATTTTAATGAGCTACACATTCAATTATTTTATTTTGCACTTTTAATCTGTATCTTTTTTCTAACTTGGTATTTTCTTGAAAAGTTTTATTATATATTAGTATAAAAAATATACTTGCTGTTATATTTAAAAACTAGTATTGAAGGGATTGCTATTTTTTTCAGCGTGTACTAAAATTTAGAGAGTTGTTTAAATGAATTATGATTTGATTATTGCCAGATATGGTGAAATAGGGCTTAAAAGTCCTAAAATAAGGTCACGTTTTGAAAGAAAGCTAGTTAAAAATATTAAGGCTACTTTTGATTGTGATGTGGATAGAAATCAGGGAAGAATATATATTCATCCTAAGGATTTTGAAGATGGTGTGGAAAAGTTAAACAGAGTATTTGGTGTTGTATCCTACTCTCCTGCAACTTCAACACATACAAGTTATGAAGACATTGACAAGACATTAACGGAATATGTTGAAGAATTAATCCGGGAAAATTTGATTGATGAAAACACTAAATTTGCAATTAAATGCCGTCGTGTGGGAAAGCATGACTTTACTTCACAGGAAATGGCAGCTCACTGTGGAGGTGTTGTAAGAAATGTTGTTTTGGCTCCCGTTGACTTGACAAATCCTGATTTGACAATCTTTGTTGAAGTAAGGGAAGATGACACTTACATTTTTCATGAAAAAATAAAAGGTCCTGGAGGATTGCCGTTAGGAACCCAGGGAAAAGTTGTCGTGCTGCTTTCAAGCGGTATAGACTCTCCGGTTGCAGCATATCTGATGATGAAAAGGGGTTGTGAAGTTGTAGCTTTACACTGTAACAATGACCCATTTTCAGGTCCAAAAGTTACTGAAAACTTTAATCTATTGGTGGATCAGCTTAATATTTATGCCAAAGGCACTCCTATTAAAAGGAGAGTTATCGATTATGGGGAGTATTTGACCGTTGCTAAAGAGAAGGCTCCTGAGAAAATGACTTGTGTTTTATGCAAATCCGGAATGTATAGGATAGCTGAAAAATTGGCTTTAAAATTGGGTGCCGATGCGATTGTTGACGGAAGCAGTGTCGGCCAGGTCGCTTCACAGACTTTATCAAACATATTGGCGACCAGATATGGTGTGGATATGCCTATTTTATCTCCATTAATTGGTTTGGATAAGGAAGAAATTACAGAAATTGCTAAAAAGATTGGAACATTTGAAATTTCCAAAATAGATGATGGCGGATGCAGTGCTGTTCCAAGATATCCTGAAACCCGTGCTGATTTAGAGCGTGTTAAAAAAGCATGTGAAGATATGAATCAGAATGTTGAAATCGAAAAGGCTTTTGATAATATTAGAAGACTCGATTGAGTTTTCATATTTTCTTTTTTTTAGTTGAATTATTTTGCTAGGACTTTGTTGACGAAATCTATGCTTACATCTACTGTTTCAGCTATTTCTTCAGCTTCAAATCCTTTTTTGTTAAGGTTGATTATTACTTTTTTATTTTTTTCTTCTAGTTTTTCATCTACTTTTTGTTGTGCTACTCTTTGTGCGTAGTCTTCTACTATTTTCATGTTTCCACCTACGAGGTTTGATATTGTTCTGTTCATTGATTCGTTTGTCACGAATTTGTCGCATAGCATTAGGATTACTCCTTTTGCAAATTGTCCAATATCTTCTTTTAAATCTTTAATATTTGTTATTATTAGTGCTGAGTTTAATATTGCTTGTTCTATGTCTTCATCTGTTTTCATGAAACATAATAAACTTATCATGAGCAATTCTTTTTCACTAAAGTTTTTGTTGCTTTCTATTTTGGTATTCATGATATTTAAAAATTCATTTCCGTCATATTTTTTTAGTGAATGGATATATATTGGAAATCTTGATTCGGAATTAACTTTGTAGCATTTTGTTTTTTCAGCCTCTATAGTGCTTAACACATGCACTTCTATCGGTTTTTCAGATTTGATTTTGACGTGGTCGATTAAAGCAGTATAGAATCTGAACCTCCTTTTGTCATTAATATTGACATATGTGGATTGGAATTCAAGTATCACTATTTTGTCTTCAAGTTCAAAAACTAAATCTGGCTTGTACATTTTAGGATCAATTACTGAATATTCAGTTTGATGGACTTCTATAATTTTTCCTTTGATGTTGATTATTTCCATCAGCTTTTGACCATATATTTGTCCTTCATTTTTAAAAATCACATCTTCGTGAAACTTCATATGTTTCACCTCATAAAATTTAATTATATAATTGTCCTTTAATTTAAATTTAAAGTTATATAAATCTTTTTATTTGTATTTAAAGCAATATTTATTTTATTTTATAAAAATATATTATAATAAATTTTTATTTATGCATATGGAAAGTTGTGGGCTGTTTAATAAATTGTGATGGTGAAAAATTTCATGTCATTTCAAAAATCGATATTGGCTAACATAATAATATAAATACTATACATCATAAAAATAATAAATGTCTAGTAAATATCAATTTACTAATCGAGGTTATTAATATGAAAACTACTGTTAGTGTAATTAAAGCTGATATTGGAAGTGTGTCCGGACACTGTGTCGCACACCCTGAATTAATGGATATTTGTGATGAAGTTTTAAACGAAGCTTTAGAAGCAGGTATCTTAAAAGATTACTATATATCCCGTTGTGGTGACGACATCGACTTGATTATGACTCACGACAAAGGTGTAGAAAACGAAGAAGTACACAAAACTGCATACGATGCATTCATGAAAGCTACTGAAAGAGCACGTGAATTAAAATTATACGGTGCAGGTCAAGACTTATTATCTGATACATTCTCTGGAAACATCAAAGGTATGGGTCCTGGTGTAGCAGAAATGGAATTCGAAGAAAGACCATCCGACCCTGTGTTAATATTCTGCTGTGACAAAACCGAACCTGGTGCATTCAACTTGCCAGTATTCAGAATCTTCGCAGACCCATTCAACACTGCAGGTCTTGTAATCGACCCATCATTACACGATGGATTCAAATTTGAAGTATTCGATGTAATCGAACACAGAAAAGTTATCTTAAACTGTCCTGAAGAAATGTACGACCTTCTTGCATTAATCGGTTCCACCGGAAGATACGTAATCAAAAGAGTATGGAAGAAAAACGGTGAAATCGCAGCTGCAATAAGTACTGAAAGATTAAACTTAATGGCTGGAGAATACGTCGGTAAAGACGACCCAGTATGTATGGTTAGAGCACAATCTGGTTTCCCTGCAAACGGTGAATGTGTAGATCCATTTGCATTCCCACACATGGTAAGTGGATGGATGAGAGGATCTCACAATGGTCCTATGATGCCTGTTTCAGAAGCAGAAGCAAACCCAATCAGATTCGACGGACCACCTAGAGTAGTAGGATTAGGTTTCCAAGTAGCTAACGGTGAATTAATCGGACCAGTCGACTTATTCGATGATCCTGCATTTGACCCTACTCGTGAACAAGCTGCTAAAATCGCAACTTACATCAGAAGACACGGTCCATTCGAACCTCACAGATTACCTGCTGAAGAAATGGAATACACTTCACTTCCTGGTGTAATGGAAAAATTAGAATCCAGATTTGAAGATATGGATGAATAAATTTAAAGAGATTTTATTCTCTTCTTTTTTTTACTTTTTTTGACATTCGACTATTTTTTAAATTCCTCTAAAAATTCTAGAAATAGATTTATAAATATTGAATAATCGTCGTTGTAAACGAAATCCTGTGCATCAAAGGTATATATTTCCAGATTTTCTATTTTGTCCTTAAGGGGATGTACATCAAATTCGGGAGAATAATAGATGTCATCCGAAGAAATTGCAACTAATGTTTTTGCCTTAATATTGGATAATTTGTTTTCAAGATTATAGTTTAATACTGCATTGTTTCTGTATTTAAAATCATAGATGTCAACATTCGAACTCTCTTCCACAAAAGTATCCATGTATAGGTCAAGTTCTTCTCGAGTAAATTTTTCAAATGCCCTTTTGGAAAAAATCTGGGAATAAATCAATGAGTTAATTGAAAATATGAGTTGAGATAGTTGTTCGTTGTAGTTTTCATCCAAATATGCATCGGTTGAAACAATCAGGTTGTCCAGAGCTTTGGAAGTGATGTACCTATAATTGTTTGTTTTAAAGGAACTGCTTCCCACCATTAGGAATTCCATTTCATCTGGATATTCGCATGCCCATGTATATGCATCATAACCTCCATTTCCAACCCCTAAAATGCCAAGCACTTTTTTTATATTGAATACTTCTTTAAGGAACTTTCTTTTGAAATTCACACTATCTTTGAAGGAATATTCTGGAAAATTAAATTTTAGTTTGGTTGTAGATGGTGAACATGATTCGGGATATCCTAGTGAAGTAATTGATATGAAAAAGAAGCCATAATTAGACAGGGGACTTTCAGGGCCAAGTATTTGGTCTAGGTCTCCAATGGCTAAGCAATTCCCATTAAATCTATGGCAATAGATAATTGCATTGGTAATGTTGTCATTTTCATCATATTTTGGGGTTCCGCGAGTTGTGTATTCTACTTCAACATCATGGAGAATTTCTCCGTTTTCAAATTTAAATTCATCCATAATATGTTTCCTGTAACCTAATTTGGAATTATCGATCATTATTCTCGCCTATTCTGTGTTGTTTGAAATATATTGTATTATGTAGGAATTGTCTTAATTTTGATGTTTTTTTAAAGTTTGAATTTTAACTGTTTTGTTGTGTCTAACGTGGTTAAGTATATGATTATTGCACTAACAAAAATTGTACTCAATGTTCTTATTTACAATATTAAATTGCATTTAATTTTATTAATACTTTTTTCAATGTTTAAATTATTCAGAATTAGATATTGTTTAATAATTCTTTGTTTTTTTAAATTTTTTAGTTTTTTCGTCGTTTATATTTTTCAATGTTGTAATCTGTAAAATTTTTTATATTTCTTTGTATTTTTGTGCTGATTTTTTCTTCTTCGAGTTTTGTAATTTGAAAATTTTATTTTTTTATTATAATATTATTAAAAATTTTTTTAGTGATATTGAATTATATTAAAAAATATTTAATTTTAATATTGGAAAATAATTAAATATTTTCAAGAAATATATTAGATTTATTGTTATTTTGATTATTATTATTGAAAGATTATTGAATGAAACTATAAAAAAATC
>NZ_CAJOJM010000057.1:0-7359 GCF_905234905.1 Methanobrevibacter sp. UBA188
GGTGTTGCAAAAGGTGTTTTATGTGATGAACTGAAACATTTTTTATCTGAACAGGTATTTGAACAAAATTTGATTCAAACATTACTCGGATGTAATAAACTTGAAGAACCTGTTATGAATACGAACGTGTATTTGTTGAGTGTTCCGATGGACTCTGATGAAGATACAGTTATTTGGTCTTATAATAGTTCAGATGACAATGTGTGCATTAATGATTCAATATGTGAATCTTTAATTGGGTTGAGTATGGAGAATAACACTTCTGAAAATGGAATGATTGCCGTAATGAGTTATGATCAGTCAAATTCAAAAGAAATGTTGAAAATAGAAAACAAATTAAATCCTGATATTAATGAATATGGTAAGGGTAATGATAAATCTTCAGCTAAATTGACATCAGCTGAAATTAAACAGATTGGTGTTGATGCAGCAAATAAGGCTTTATCTTACTTCAAATCCTGTGGCATTAATGTTAAAAAAGATTATAGTAAGTTCTATATTTTAACTTCGGCAGGTTATGCAAAAATCAATGGTATGAATACTAAAAGGGCTATTGATGGTCTTCTTGAAGTATTCGGGCCTGAAATAAGTAAGAATATAGGTTTAATTCAAACTCCATTATGGAAGGATTTAATATTCTATTTTGTATGGGTAAAAGACGCTAATAATAAAGATTTCGTATCATATTGCTTAAAATATTATCCTAGTGTAGGTAAATTAATTGAATCAAGTGAACATAAAAAACAAGGAGATTTCTTTGCTTATTTGTTGGGATTGTTTGATGACAATCAAGAAACTCATCACGGTTCCGATTATTATGATTTCACTCCGGATACAATTGATTGTGCAGGTAAAATCGTTAAACATGCTTCAAAGGCAAATAAGACAAATGTTACTAAGAATAAGACTGCATCCAATGCAACAAATTCAAGTAACATCACTGTCAATCGGGCTAATTTGCCGGGTGAAATACCAAGAAGTAACGTTAATCCGTATAATATCCTGTATACGCTAGCTTCAATATTGTTTGTTTGCGGAATATTTGGTGTAAGTTACTCTAAACGTTAATTTATAAGTATTTCACGAAAGTGAAATATTTTTTTTATTTTTTTTTTAAATTTCTCTATTTGAAACCACTGCTTTTTTTAATTATTAAATACATAATTTAATTGATGAGTCTTTAGTTACACATCGAGTTAAAAAATTTATATACTTTGTTAAAGTAATAATTAATTGTAAATTATTAAAATTTATTTGATTATGGGGAAATTAATATGGATATGATGAGTGTTTTGTGGCAAGTTGGTATTTTCGCCTCTGTTCTTGTTTTCGGTGTAAAAATAGGATTGGCGTCAGGTTTGGCTAATTTGTCTAAAAAATTATTTGCAATAATCTGTATTGCATATGGTGGTGGAGTGGTTTTGATTTCTGCTATTGCTTCATTATATGCTGACCAATTAATACAGGCCATCTATGGATATAATACAATTTTTTATATTATCATGGCTTCAATCATGATTATTGCAGGTTTATTTACAATTAGGGAATGGAAAATACATGATAAGAATACATCTACTGCAACTTCTCTAGCTATTATAGCTCCTTGTCCATGCTGTTTTGGTTCAATTATCGCAAGTGTTTTGATTGTTGCACCTACAATCGGTGTCAGCTCACTTAATTTGAGCTGGTATGCGGCTGCAGCTTTGGTGGCAGTCATGATTGTAACATATTTGGCATCAAATACAATTGTCAGGTTCATACGCAAACCTTATCCTATTGTATTGGGCAATTTCATGCTGCTTTTAGGGGCATATTTCCTGCTTTCAGCGATTGTAATTCCAAACATTGCAGGAGCTTTGACAAAAACCGTAAGTCCTATTTCAATTAGTTCTCCTCAAGACATACTTATGGTAATATTAGCGTTCGCTATTTTAATTGTTGGAGGTATGGTTTTAACTAAAAGAGGTAGGAGTCTTTTAGAATAATTTTTAGGTGAAAAAATATGGCTTTAAATATTCCAGGTGGAGAATTTTTAACAGGTTCTCTTGATGTAATCTCACAGAGTTTGACCATTCCAGTATTGGTTATTTTGCTTATAATTGTGATTATTACAATTATCTCTTTAGGTGGAGTGATTGCTGAGTATACTTCAAGAAGAAAGGTTCCTGTAGGAACTATCAGAGATTTGATTTATGATATTAATGCTGCAGGTTCTGTTGAAGAGCTTAAAAACATTATTTCAGATGCTAAAATACCAAAATCTCAGAAAAAGGTTTTAACAGAAATTGCATCTTCCGAAGCATTGGGCAATACTTCAAGAGAAGCTTTAGCACGTAAATTATTTGAATTTGAAGAAGAGAAAACTTTAGATAATCTACAGAAGACAGACATTATTACTCGTATCGGACCGACTTTAGGATTAATGGGTACTTTAATCCCTATGGGTCCTGGACTTGCGGCTTTAGGTGCCGGTGACATTAACACCCTTGCAAGTTCCCTTACAGTTGCATTCAACACAACAATCGTAGGTATCGGTTCCGGTGCATTATGTTATGTATTAGGTAAAATCAGATCTGGCTGGTATGACAGATACTTATCTGATTTGGATGCATTGATTGATGCAGTTCTTGATTATATGAATAAATAGTGATTTTATGGTAAGAAAGCGAAGTCGAAGACGATCTAGAAGAGTCGAAGAAGACCCAATGGCAGGTACATCTAACCTTGTAGATGCAATGCTTGTTATTGCAGTTGGTTTTTTAGTTTTTGTTATCATAAGCTGGAACATGCAGGCAATGATTGATCCAAGTCAGAATATTCAAGAACAGATGCAGCAGCAAAAGACTACTCAAGTAGACCAAGGCCAACAGTTAAATGATACTCCTGACACTTCAAACAGTTCTGGTCAAGGTTATACTGAAATGGGTAAAGTCTATAAAGACCCTGCTACGGGTAAGCTGATAATGGTGGAAGGTTAAATCCTTCCACATTTAAACTTTTTTTTCTTAAATCTTATATAATCCAAATTACAAATATTATATTAAATTTCAATATGTGATTTGGTGATTTGATGGTTGAAGCTAATTTTTTACGTGCAAGCATTATAAATTTTATCTCAGCATTCATAATTGCTGGTGTTGCATGTTATTTTCTTTTGCAGTTCAACCTCACTGAGGTAATGTATATTGGAAACCTGTTTGGACTGTATTTTTTAGTTGTCTTTGGAACTGAGATTCTTATTGAAGGTGGAAAACTTAAAAACAACTCCCAGAGGTTTAAATTTGTAATAGTAAATATTTTAGTCTTTGATATTTTATTTTTGATTTTGGTGCCTCTGATATTCGGAAGCGGTGTTTTAAGTTCATTCGATCATCTTGTGATGATTTTTAATGGTGTTCATTTTAGTCTGATACTTAATGCTATATTTTATATGACAATTTTTGCCCTGATGATGTTGATCTTCAATTATTTATTATATAGAAAATCATAATCAATCGATTATTTTATAAACAACTTTGATTATAATAATACTTACGAATTTTTAATGGTGTTAAATGTATGGAATTTTGTCCTGATTGTGGTGCAATGTTAATGCCCAGTAAAGGAAAGGTTAAATGTAGATGCGGATATGAAAAGTCACTGACAAATGATGATATTGAGGAGCAGTATCATATGGAAGGTGAAAAGAATCCTGAAATGAAAGTGGTGGTTACGGATAAAAACAATGTTGCCCTTCCGACAACTACAATAACCTGCTATAAGTGCGGTGGAACTAAAGGTTATTGGTGGACTGTACAGACAAGGTCTGCTGATGAGGCTCCAACTAATTTCATTCGTTGTGCCAATTGTGGAAACACTTGGAGAAGTTCTAACTAGAACATAGGATTCCCTCTAAATTAATCTTTAGTAACTAAAATTTTTAAACTACTTATTTTATCTAATACTTTGAAAATAGGGTTTTTTATTAATTTATTAATTTTTAATTAACAACAAAAAAGCTATTGCAACATTCAAAATCAAAAACAATGTTTTCAAAAAACTTAAAGTTGGCAAAAAAGTTACTTATCAGGTAACATACTTGAAAGACACTGTTAAGAAAACTGTAAAAATTAAAAAGTAGATGCATCTGCATCCTACTAATTTTTTATTTTTTTACTAAATTTTTACATATCATTATTCTATGTGGGTGCCTATTTATTCGTGCTTTTGTTCTTCAGTTTTTAGTTTAGCGCATCATTTCATTCACTATTTTAATCCTACCTTTGGCGCGAAGCACTTTTCGCAAGTTCGTATTTATTTATCATCAGTTAATTTTCCCATTTTTGTAATTCTATATTTTGGTATTTTAATATTTTAGACAGTTAATATGTGACTATTAAATGTAAAGTTAATAATTCATTTTACCATAATTAATTAATAAATTATTCTTTATAATATTAATAGGAGGTAATTAATGTACTACAAAAATAAGTTTTTCATCATAGGTCTACTATTATTTGTAGCTTTATTGGCGATTTCAGCGGTAAGTGCAGCTGAAAATACAACAGATATTGCAACAGTAGATTCGGATATGTCTGGAAATGAAATACAATCATATTCAAATGATGATGCAGTAAAACAAGTAAATGAAAGAGAAATAATCGGCAAAATTGATAATGGAACATTTAGTGATTTACAAACAAAAATTGATGCTGTGGGTGTTGGAGGTGTGGTAAATCTTGAAAATAATTATGCTTATGATGATTCATTTTCAAATAATGGAATAACCATAACAAATCCAATTACTATTAACGGTAACGGTTTTACAATAAATGGTATGGGACAATCCAGGATATTCAACATAACTTCTTTGAATAATGTTATTTTAAATAATATCACATTTATGAACGGAAATTCAAAGCTTGGTGGAGCAATAATATTGAATGGAGATGTTTCAGGCATTGCGATTGATAACTGTAAATTTATAAACAACACTGCTACACAGAATGGTGGTGCAATATATGCCAAAGGTGCATTCATTAATAGCACTATCAAAAATTCTGAATTTGCATCAAATATTGCCGCTAAAAATGGTGGTGCAATTTATTTTTTAATCAATTCCAGCGGAAATCTGTTTGAAAATATAGCTTTTTCCAATAATAGGGCAAATGGGGCAGATGGTGGTGCAATCAATTTTCACGCACAATTAACAAAAACAACTTTCAATAATCTCACATTTTTAAATAATCATGCTGCAAATGGTGGGGGAGCTATAAACACTGATCATAATGTTAATGACAATAATTCATATGTAAATTCCACTTTCATCAACAACAGCGCTAAAAACGGTGGAGCATTTAACGGTTATGGATATTCTAACTACAACTCCTTTGAAACATGTGTGTTTATTAATAACTCCGCTTCTAATCATGGTGGTGCAATATACTATTCCAGAAATATAGAGCGAAATACATTAAACAATTGTGTATTTGTCAACAACTCTGCTAAAGCAAATGGTGGAGCATTATATAGTTATAGAAATTCCAATTACAATAAATACAATAATACTGTATTTATAGGTAATGTTGCTACCAATAATGGTGGTGCAATATACAATAGAGGCTATTCAGATTCTGAAACCTATAACAATTGTGTTTTCATCAATAATTCTGCACTTTCTGTTGATGGGGGATGCATAAATGTTTATGCGAATTTGGCAGGTGTTGTTTTTGACAATGTCTTATTTATAAACAATAGTGCTGCAGGCAATGGTGGTGCAATAAATGTGGATGATGATGCAAAATATGTCATTTTCTTTGAAACTGCTTTTATAAATAATACTGCAGGTAAAAATGGTGGTGCATTATCTTTTGATAATTCAAAAAGGAACATGCTGGAAAATACATTTTTCATTCAAAATCAGGCAGGTATTGATGGCAGTGCAATTCACATTTCCAAAAACATGTTGGATGATAAAATCATCAAATCCTATTTCCTCATTAACAGTGCTGACGGTGCTGTAATTGAAGTTAACGGTACAATCAATTCCAATTTTGAAGCAATATTTGTTAATAATACTGGAAATGCAGTAATAAGATTGAATTTTGCAAATGATACAAATATAAGCGATGGTGTTTTCTTAGGAAATATTGTTGAATCAACAATTGCAATCAATTCATCAAATAATACAAACGTGAATAACAATGTTTTCTTAAATAATGAAAGTACATATGAAATCATGGCGGGTAAAGGACTCAATGCCGATTATAATTGGTTTGGAAATAATGCAACCAATTATGATGCACAACCTAATATAAAGGGTGATGTGGATTATGATACCTGGCTGTTTTTAAACGCAACAGCAAGTCCTAATAATATCACTGTTTTCGATACCTCAAATGTCGTATTCCTATTGTTTAATTATAATTCAACATCAGGCGAGATATATGAACACTTTCTTTTGGATTCTGTTGAGTTGACAATTACTGCAACAAATGGGCAGGTTAATGATACTATTGTCTCTTTGGGAGAAACTATTGAATACGATTCAACCACCAGTGGAATTGCTGGTGTAACCGCTTCAATGGGCGGTGCCAAACACACAATTAACATCATGGTTAAAAAGCTTCCTACTCAATTGACAGCAAGTCCTGTAACTGCAGTTTTCAATGTTAATAAAAATCTGGTCATTACTTTAAGGGATATCAATGGCAATGCGATTAGTGGTGCTCTTTTAACCGTCAACTTAAATGGTGCTAAAAAATACACTACCGATAAAAACGGTCAGGTTAAAGTATCCATTAAGGGATTGGTTCCTAAAAAATATACTGCTAAAATTGCATTCAACGGCAACACCAATTATGACAATTCAACTAAAAGCGTTAAGGTCACAGTCAAAAAGGCTACTCCTAAAATAACTGCCAAGGCAAAAACCTTTAAGACAACTACAAAAACCAAAAAGTACACAATTACCTTAAAGGACAATAAGGGCAAGGCAATCAAGAATGCAAAAGTCACCTTGAAAGTCAAAGATAAAACATATGCTGCAAAAACCAATTCTAAAGGAAAAGCAACATTCAAGATCACCAAGCTGAACAAAAAAGGAACATTCAAAGCAACTATAACTTATAATGGAAACAAATACTACAATAAGGTATCCAAAAAGGCAAAAATAACTGTCAAAATTGTTTTTAAAACTGTTTCTAAAGGAAGCAAAGACTCAGCAATGGTTAAAAAAATCCAAAGGGCTTTGAAAAACAATGGCTACTATCTCACATACCAAGGCCATTACTTGAAAGTTGATGGGATCTATGGGGATTGCACTGTCAGGTCCGTCAAAGAGTTCCAAAAAGACAATGGACTTAAAGTAACTGGTAAAGT
>NZ_CAJOJM010000058.1:0-493 GCF_905234905.1 Methanobrevibacter sp. UBA188
GAATAATTACCAATAATATATATTGCACCACCTGATTGATTTTGAGCAATATTATTTTCAAATCTACAGTTTACAACGGTAGTATAATCGGCCACCATAATTTTATTACCTTCTGTATCTGTATGAATATCCATAGCTCCACCAAATTTTTCAGCGAAGTTATTGATGAATGTGCAGTTATATATGTAATTATTAGGTCCAATAAAAGCAATAGCACCACCGCCTCCAGCTCTCTCTTGTCTATTGGTATTAGCACCATAAGCTTTATTGCCTATGAAAGTTGTGTTATAAACTTTCATTGTACCCTTGTGACATTCAATAGCACCACCATATGATGCAGAGTTATTTTCGATATGAGAATTGGATATAATAACATTTTCTGCATTTACACAAAAAGCTGCACCATGTACTGCATTAGTGTTATTAATAAATGTATTATTATCGAAAATAGAACCCTCAGAAGCAGTTTTAAAACATAAACCTAAAGAATTTG
>NZ_CAJOJM010000058.1:525-7851 GCF_905234905.1 Methanobrevibacter sp. UBA188
ACTTTGAATACATACTATAACTGAAGCAGTATTATTGTAGAATACACAATTTTCAATTGTAGCTCCACTTCCACCAATATTATCATTATTACTATATTCTATAACATATGACTTTTGATAAATAGTATTGTTTGCAAAAGTACAATTATAAAAAGAACACGGTGCTCTAAGAGTAATTATATTACCTCTTTCAGGTATGATTGCACCTGGAACTATATTATCAGAAGTAAAATTATAATTTACAAAATTAACTCCTGTAATTTTACAAATATTCTTAAATTGAAGCCTAGGCGTATTACTAGTTTGACTTGAACATTGAAACTCAGAAAGGTCAAGTGTAGCCTTTATACCATCAGTAGTATTATGACCTCCATAAATGTTAATATTATTTTTTATAAGAATAGGATTAAACTTACCAACATATGTCGAACCATTCAGGAAAATATTTTGCCCTGGCTGTGCATTCTGAAGTATAGTCCGTAAATCACTCATATTCTTATAATTTGAAGAATTACCTAAAACATTATTCTCATTGGAAACACCCAAAACACTACTTTTAGAGCTTACGCTAATACGGTTTTTAATGTCTGCAGAGTCATTCAACTCATCTTTTACATCATTAACTTGATTACTAATTACATTATCATCAACTATTTGATTATTAACTGTATTAACATCAGTTGTTTGTGTTAAATTAAAGTCATTATCATTTTCAAGCGCACAAGACGCCTGAATAGTAAACATAAGAATAACTATAGCCATTATCACGATTAACTTTTTGCCTTTCATTTTTCGTTTTCACCCCCTGATCCAGTCAATTAATAAAAATTGAATAATCTCGGCAAACTAAGATTATTCTTTTATATTTATATTCTTCCAAATATAAATAGTTTAGCATATATAAAACAAAAAATAGACCATATATGAGTAAATGAAAGATTACATTATAACATTAATATCAATAATCCTATAAATTTTTGAACGATTAACATCATATTGCAACTGTTAAAAAAAATTATTCATTTAATAAAAAATTAAAAAAAAAAGTTAAATTAATGAATTTAATTTGTTCATCACTAATTAACAGATATACAAAATCATGAAATTATTAAACAAATATTTATTACAACATTTAATAAATCATTCATTTAAAAAAAAAGGTTTAATTAATGAATTTAATTTGTTCATCACTAATTAACAGATAATTAATCAAATCCTTTGAATTCAAATCCTCATTGGCCAAACTGACGGCAGTTATTTGCGAATTATTGTAGGTTCGGTAATATAAAATCCCATCATTGGTGTTGTAACATGATGTGTAAATGGTATATTCAAACAAATCCGGATCATCGATGAATGTGCAACCGTTCTGCTGTTCGACAGAGCCTAGAATATGGAAGAACTGGCTGACGCTACTTGCCTCATCTCCTGAAGAATGTGAATTTGCACGTGTAAATGCCACCTTTGCAAATCTTGAGGATGATGACAAATCTCCCGGTAGACCTATTGCACCCATGCCCCTTGAATATTCATCCAAATCAATGTTTTGACCAAATGTGTTTTCAGGATTTCTATTGGATAAGTTTCTATAATTATTTAAAGTGAATAGCTGTTTATCGAAAGGAGGATTATTGGTAAGGACACCTACAGGATTGTCATATATCTTCAATCCATCTTCCAACGGTTCAACCACAATGGATTTGCCGCTATTGTCAGACAACATCCAGTGAAGTGGAGATAATGGAAGTTCATCGGCAAAGTTAATGTCAACAAGATTAATTTCACCAAGTAATTTTCGGGCTTCAAACACTGTAGATGCACTGCTTAGTATATATGGAATCAACTCAAAAGGGGCAATATTAATCATATTATTTTCACAGTCATTATATACTGCATTACCTTCAAAGTTCAGTCCTGCAATAGACAATCCCTTTTCGTTGCATGCATCATAATATAGGGGATACTCATCAATGCCTGCAGCAATTCCGATTATGGCATAATGACTTTTAACGTCATCGATTTTTCTGTATTTGAACTCATAATTTCGAGGAGTTATTGTTACCCGTTCATTATATGAAATCTCATAATCAAAATTGCGTCCAAAATAATGCTTATCTGTAATATAATTGCTTGCAGTACACATATTTTCACCTGCCGAAATTTGAATACATCAATGCTCTTGATTTAATTTCCCCAAATGTATCTTCAATCAATAAATCACCGTTCTTAAATACTGTTTGAAGACAATCTTCACCGTCATTGTCTATTGGAACTGTTTTAAATGAATTGTTTTCATTGATTAATTTAAACCTTCCGGTTTTTGACTTTTTACTTGAATCCAGAGGGTTTTTAAATATGTCATGCCATACTCCGTCCCTCAATTGTGCTGAACATTTGAATGCATTTCTTTGAGTGTCACGGGTTAGGGATGAGTGAAGACCGCCGCCCATACCGAAGATAATATTTTGAGCGGCCCATCCGTTGGATTTCATTGCAAATAGTATATCCCTAATTTTATGATAGTTCAAGCCGTCTCCCCACAAAAGCCCAATGTTCAAATCAAAAACCTTGTATCCCTTATCTGTCAAATGGGAGCCAAAGCCCTGTGAAAGCAGATTCAAACAGTCAATTGTTGTTGAAACAGGTTCTCCACTATCCGGTCTGAATACAACCTTATTGCCTTCACCATCCAGGAAATTTAAGATGGCTTCATTCAGTTCGCTTCCTGATTTTCCGGCTTCGATTAAAAAATTCCTATAGTCATATGAATCAATTACTATGGATAGAATTCCTTCCCTTGCATTATCTATAACATTCATAATCTGGTCAAATTCGCCTTCAGGACCAAGTGAAGTCATGACACTGTGTTCTGTTGCCTGAACCGAAAATCCATATAAGTTGGAATCGTTATAGTAGTTTTCAGGAATTGTCAATGCTGGAATAGTGTCGGTACCTGAAAAACTGAGAAGATGGGCAGATCCGCAAAGCATTGATGATTCGGTTGATGTTGCTCCGCGATATCCGAAATCATGAAGCATAAAGTCCAGATTATCCTTTTGAGAACCTGTAACATCCAGATAAAAATTTGATAGTTTCCTGACTTCCGCAGACAGTGTTGCAACAGTTGAAGGATACCAAACCTGAAGCAGAAGTGATTCAAGATAATTCACCAGCCAGTATGATTTCCTGTCAGTGTTTTCAACAGTCATCAAAACGTTGCTGACGTCCACAGGTGTTCCTTCAGCAACTGCCTTGATTTCAATAGGAAGTTTGCCTTCGTATTCATCAAGGATATACTCCCATCCTTCCTTGTTGAAAATGCCTTCCCCTATATGGGCTGATATGAGTTTATCCGCTTCGTCAATTTTTTCCTGAGTTACTACAGAGCCTTTTAAATACTTTTTAATTATATACTGGAGTCCGTAAAAAATTGTTTTATTGAACTCAGCACCTACCCTGCTTTCAAGGTATGAATAAATCTTTTCAGTACCTTTTGGGTAAAAATAGTGATGAGTTACTTTATAACTATCGGTTAAAAGACAAATGTTGTTTTCAATCATAATATCCCTTTTAAATTGATATATGATTGTTATAAAATATAAATATTGCTAAAAAAAAGAAAAAATAAGAAAAAGGAATCTAGATGTAACTGGTATCCTGTTTTCTGAAGTGTGCTTGTGGGTGATCGCATAATGGGCAAACTTCAGGAGCTTCCTTACCATAATGGATGTATCCACAATTGTTACATTTCCATGCGATTTCTTCGTCCTTTTTAAATACAGTGCCTGCTTTGATTTTATCAGCTAAAGCATTGTATCTGTCTTCGTGTGCCTTTTCGGTAGCACCTGCAGCATCAAACAAATCTGCTATATCGTCAAAGCCTTCTTCACGAGCAGTTTCAGCGAATTCCTTATACATTGAAGTCCATTCGAAGTTTTCACCTGCTGCTGCATCTGCGAGATTGCTTTCAGTGTCAGGGACTTTGCCGCCGTTCAATAATTTGAACCAGATTTTTGCATGTTCTTTTTCATTGTCAGATGATTCCTGGAAAATTTCCTTGATTTCAACATAACCGTCCTTTTTAGCTTGAGAAGCATAAAATTCATATTTTACACGTGCTTGTGATTCACCGGCAAGTGCCGCTTTTAAATTTTCTTCGGTTTTTGTTCCTTTTAAATCTGCCATAATATCAAACCTCTAAATTAAAATAGAATAAAAGACTATTTAAACATTTGGTGAGTAGTCAGTAACTAAAAAAAATAAAAAAAAGTTAAGAGCTTATTTGAAGTTAGTAGCTCTTTCTTCAAAGTGTGCTTTTGGAACTCCACAAACAGGACACATTTCAGGTGCTTGAGAACCTTTGAAAATGAATCCACAGTTTTCACATTTCCATTCAATTTCTTCTTCTTTTTTGAATACGGATTCTGCTTCAACATTTGCAAGTAAAGTTCTGTATCTTTCTTCATGTTCTTTTTCGATTGCACCAACTTTTTCAAATAAGAATGCAATTTTTGCAAATCCTTCTTCTTTAGCGGTTTCTGCGAATTCTTTGTACATTGAAGTCCATTCTTCGTTTTCACCGTCTGCTGCAGCATTTAAGTTTTCAATTGTGTCAGGAATTTCTTCATCATGTAACAATTTATACCAGATTTTTGCATGTTCTCTTTCGTTTTTGGAAGTTTCCATGAAAATATCGTGGATTTGAACATATCCTTCTTCTTTTGCTTTTGCAGCAAAGTATTGGTATTTGGTATGTGCTTGGGACTCACCAGCAAAAGCTGCTTGTAAGTTTGCTTCAGTTTTTGAACCTTTTAAATCTGCCATTTTATACATCTCCATTATTTAATACTTGAAGTATTTATTCTATATAGAATGATAGAATATATATTAATCATCATTTAAAAATTTATTGAAAAAATTTTAAAATTGAGACCCTTACATATTATGAAAACATTGAAAAAAAAATAAAAAAAGAAGAATAGAAATGTTATCTATTCTGAATATATTAAACCTACACCATAATTGACAAATAACAGGGCAAATCCGCCAAGAATAAGGTCAACTATCACTATACCAATGACCGGAATGATTGCTACTACTGATAAAATTAAAGCTAAAACAATCAAAAGAATGGATACAACAATTAGGAACAAGATAATGTTCAATATTCCAATTCTTTTTACGTCCGCAAATACTTCTCCAATGCTTAATGCATCGCCGATACTGCGTGATATAGCAAATCTTGCTTCAGCAATTATTGCAAATATTCCAAATATGATAAATATAATTACTGCGAAAACTGCCCAAATTCCTAAAGATCCTGCCATTTTATCCAATCCTGCTCCAATTGCACCAAACATGAATAAAAGAACAAGAGTAATGATAATTGGAATAATGAAGTAAACCAATCCGATAATTAATACTTTAATACCGTCTACAAAATTATTTGCAAAATCAAAATCAGGAATTTCATTAGAGTTATCAATTCCTCTTTTAATCACATCAATTGAATAACCGCTCAAAATAACTGAAAATACTATAGCAATTATTATTCCAATGATGGCCATAAATGAATTTGGTCCAAATAATCCGTAGAAAATCCCATCCATATCAGAAATAACAAAAATAAGACCTACAATCAAAAATTTTGTTAAATCAGAAAACGGGTAAGATATTGACTTTGATAAAATATCACCTAAGCCCATTTTTTTTCACCTTATTGTAATTTATTAAACGAAAAACACTATATTTTAGTGTCAATAGTAATTTTGTTTTATACAATATTTAAATATAATGTGAAATTTTTAAAAAAAAAGAAAGAAAAGAATAGAATAAAATCTATTCATCGACACCGAAGGATTTTTTAAGTAAATCTGCGTTAACAAATCCTTCTTTGTAAATTTTACCAGTAGTTAAATCATTGATTACTACTTCTGCAGGAGCGAACATTCCTTTATCAATTTGGTAGAAATCAAATCCTGCTTCTTTAAATACATCGAAGAACGGTTTACCATATCCATCAGCAGCGGAAGATGGTAATTGAGCTGCTACATTAGCAATATCATCGCCTTCTTCAGATTCTACATAGTAGTAGGTTCTTCCACCGAATAATACTGCATCGTTGGTTTTACCCATAGCTTTAAGTCCATCTGGGTCAACAGGTGCAATCGGTGCAATACCTGCAGCATGTTTTACTTTGGTTACATCGAATTTAATGAATTCCAACATTTTGTAAGTTCCGTTTTCAACAACTCTTCCGGAAATTTGAATAGATCCGACTAAAGAAGAAGTAGGAGCTACAAGCAAGTAGACATTTTTAACATCGACATCACATTCATCAGCAATGTATTGAGCCACATCATCACCAGGCAATACATCAGCTTCTAAAGTTAAGATTGCTAAATCTGCACCTTTATCATCATATCCAATTTCTTCATAGGTTTCTGCCGGTTTTAATGCAATGGCTCTAGCAGGACCAGAACCTAATGCGAAAAAGTCTCCTACAGATACAGACCAACCTGCTTTTTGTGAACCTAAGGTTGAAATAGAAGGTGAGTCAGTTTTAATTTTTACTGAAGGAAGTGCGAATTTTTCAGATAAATCTCCAGGAATTGAAATTCCAACATCTGCAAGTCCACCAAGACAAACTTTAGTATAAAGTTCTCCTGCTTTGAAACTTCCATCAACATTTACACCACAGTCAATAACAGTAGCGCCATTGTCTAAAGTTTCTACAGCAATGTTCAATTCATCTGCTTTTTCAATCATTACATCTACGGTTTTTTTAGCTTCTACGTTTACACTTACCATAGTTTAACCTCATTTAAAATATTAACTTAAATAATTAAGTTATTAATTAAAAGTTTAGCTTTATTATTATTTAAAATTGTCTAAATGAATTTGGCAACAGCATCAATATCAACAGTCATATGAGGTCATCATGAAAAAATCCTCTAAATAATCTACTGACTAGAACTTTTCTAAGCACTAACACCTGTCACATTAGTGGAATTTTTATTGGAACTTCCCTCACGAACCTTAATCAATTTAACTGCATTTGATGAATTGAATTTTTCATTCCCCTCAAATGTAGCATTTATTGTGAGTCTTCCAGGATCCTTATTTGCAACGGTTGTATCTGCAATTCCATTGGAATCAGTAGTTATTGAATAAGATTGTCTTTTGCCCTTATTGTCCATCATGACTATCTTAACTGATTCATTGGAAAGAGGATGACCATCAATATCGCTAAGTTTTATATTTATTGAATCCCCATTATGTACTGTGTCATTAGAAATTATCTCTATCCGGAGCCGATGAGGATTG
>NZ_CAJOJM010000058.1:7937-10044 GCF_905234905.1 Methanobrevibacter sp. UBA188
ATTTTGAAATTTGACATATTTAAACTTATAATATTAATAGATGTTCACATAAAAATTAAACATGGAACAATACCCTTTAATTTTTAAAATCTGTCAAAGTGAACTTTGGATTTGTCATAGCGAAGCTTTACTTCACCCTCACTTTCAGGCCATCCGACACATATTACAGAAAAAGGAATGCAGTAATCCGGAATATTCAGATATTCCTTTAGCTTTAAGACCCTATCTTCAATCGGGTGAAAGCCAAGCCAAACTGCACCCAACCCTTCATGTGTTGCCTGAAGCAAAATGTTTTCATTGCAGGCTCCAAGGTCCTGTTCTATCATTCCATGAACCTTAGATTCATTGAGATTTCCAAGAGTAATGATTAAATGTGATGCTTCACGGGCCGGAGTTGCGAATTTGTGCATTTTTGAAATTGCTTCCTTATCCTCTTTTTTTGACACGACAATGAATTCCCAAGGCTGCGCATTGCAGGCGGACGGCGCTTGCATAGCAGCCTTAAGCAGATTTTCAATTAACTCATCATGAACTCTTTCATTCCTGTATCTTCGTACACTTTTTCTTTTAAATATTAAGCTCATCTAACCACCAAACAATTCTTCAATTTCTTCTCTAACATAAGGATAGTCATTACTGTCTGTCAGGATATGAATTTGATCGCCATAATTGATATGGAAATCTTCAGTCGGTATCATATATTTGCCATTGCGAATTACAGAAACTACAATCGCATTTTTAGGAAATGGAATATCTTTAATCTTAAAATTTATATAATTGCAATCCAGCGGAACCAGATATTCGCTTAAAACATGCTTTGAAGGTTTACTTACATATTCCTTGTTTTTCTTCAACAGCAATCTGTCATACAATGATTCATAAATAGGCTCATTTCCAAGCAGTGTTGGAATCATATATGCCATCAATGATACGATTATCATTGAAACAAGGGATTCTGTTGAACCAGACATTTCCGCAAGAAGCACAATACCTGTAATTGGAGACCTTACAGTAGCTGCAAAAAATCCCGCCATTGAGATGATTATGAATTTATAAATCAACTCATGCTGCCATCCGAATGCAGGAACAACAATTGAACCAAACACTGCCCCAATATAGGCTCCCAATACCAGAATAGGCAAAAATATTCCACCGGGAGCACCGGATGAAAATGAAAACATAGAAAATATGTATTTTAAAACCAACAATAATACCAAAACGCTTAAAGATGGAATTGCAACACCCAACATATCCATCATAAAGTGTCCACCATCACTTATTTCTGGAATTGAAAGTGCAACAACACCGGATACCATAAAAACCAGGACAAATTTAAGCCATGAAGGGATTTTAAGATTCTTTACAAAATCGCTTGACTTTATCATCCCTACATTATAAATATAACCTAAAACACCGATTATAAAACCAAGGATAACCAGAATCCAAAATGATTCAAGAGGAATATTTAAAACAGGGAAATTCAGGATTGTTGATTGGCCAAAAATCATTTTTGATGTAAAATCAGAAACAATTGCAGACACTAGAGCTATGAAAATTAAAGTCTTATCAAAACCGTGATTGATTTCTTCAAAAACAAATATCACACCGGCAAGCGGAGCATTGAATGCTGCCGTAATACCTACTGCAGAACCAACTAAAATCAATCTAATCTCATCAGTTTTTGAACCTTTAAACAATTTAGCGATACCTTTTCCCGCCATACCCCCAATTTGAACGGACGGACCTTCAGGACCTAAAGACAACCCGCCAAGAGCAGTCAATACACCTGCAACAATTTTAGAAAGCAGAACCTTCGCCCAATTTGCTTCCATATGACCTTTGACTTCAGCATAAACCTGAGGAATTCCGCTGCCTGCTGAATCAGCTTCCCATTTGGTTAACCAATCTATCAAAAGACCCATAACAGCAAGTGCTATGAAAAATAATATAATGTATAACACATTTCCATGTATTATGTTTAAATAGTTTCTTAAAATGTGTTCTGAACCTGCAAGTAAAAATCGGTATAAGCAAACCATCAATCCTGCAAATATACCAACCATCATTCCCTGAATCGTTAATTGGAAGATGTATTTTGGATTTTCAG
>NZ_CAJOJM010000058.1:10062-10538 GCF_905234905.1 Methanobrevibacter sp. UBA188
ATAAATTTTTTAAGAATGTTTATAAAAAATAAAGTAAAAAGATAATATCAGAAAAAAAAATTAAGGGGATTATCATGGTAAACAGAGAAGTAAACAAAAGATTTCATGAAATCACAAAAGCCTTAAGAAAATATGGCTTTGGAAAATTTCTTAACAAAAGCGTAAAAGAAAAGATTATCCCATCTAAAGATGATGAATATGAAATTATGCTCGATACTGAGCTTCCAAAAAATTTAAGAATGATGTTTCAGGAATTGGGAACCAGTTTCATCAAATTAGGTCAATTGTTAAGTACCAGGCCAGATATGGTTGGAGAAAGAATAGCCAAAGAGTTTGAACAATTGCAGGAAGACAATCCTCCAGTTCCCTATGATGAAGTTAAAAATTTTATCGAAAACAAGAAAGGCAGTTTACTTTACTACAAAAATATGCTCACATCCCTGCTTCCACTTATTGCAAAAGCCATTCACAAAATC
>NZ_CAJOJM010000059.1:0-6996 GCF_905234905.1 Methanobrevibacter sp. UBA188
TGTTACAATCGCTTTGACTTACTTTGAAAGAGTTCAAAGAGGTAAATACGACTTCAAAGTTTAAACTATGGAGAAATTATTTTGACTCTCATTATAGGGAGTTCAAAATCATTTCAAAGCTTATTTTATTTTTTTACAATATTTTTTTACTTAAATCTAAAATTTCCACATTTTCAAAAGACCTTATTTTTTCAAAATCATTGTTGAGGAGAAGCATTAGTATTTCCAATGCTTTTTCAATTCCGTTTTCGCTGCGCTGGAATAATTTTTCGCTGTCATTTTCACATAAATCAGCATAAACATCGGTGGTTGTCGTAATTTCGCAGGTGTCTGTTATTACTGATATTCCACCACGCCCGATGCCTGCTGTTGTTCCAATTGCTATGTCACAATCGCTTAATTCTTTTACAGCCTTTGCCATGATTTTACTCATGGCTTTATCTCCGGCTTCATCATAGACTTTAATGCCTTTGATTAATTTTTTGGGTTTTGGAGGATTTTCAACATTCAATACCTTTTTTACCGCTTCAATTGTTGGAATAAATAGGCTGCAGGTTACGCTAATGTCATTATAATCGAAATCACCATATTTTTTTGGGTTTTCAATGTACTCTACTCCAAAGTTTCCTTCATAACTTTGAGCCAATGCATGCAATTCCCTTCCGATTTTTCCTTGTGTAAAGCATTCTGCTGTAGCTATTTTAATCATATTCTGTCATCCAATAACTTCAATGCATTCATTGTAATGATTTTTGCAACTTCATCTAAAGTATATGGTGTTACGGGCTCATTGTCCCTGATTAACTTGTTTGTTGTTAAAACCAAATGATTTTCTGTTATTCCCTGTTTTCTTAACTCTTCAATAGCGGGATTGGTGTCATCATATTCTGAAATGTCCTTGATTTCGATATTTTCATTTCCATATCCGAATATTCCTGCAGTTCCAATTGTTTTTGCACCCCTTTCGTGGGCATGCTTTATTATTTTGGCTGCGGTAGGTATGGTATTTCCTCCGGCAATGACGATGATTACAACATCCCCTTCAATCAAATCGAGATTTTCGTCTGTAATATATTCAGGATGGCTTAAAACTTCTCTGAATTCCTTTTTATGGGTGCATAACTGTTTAATGAAATCCGGCTTGTTTTGACCTGTTTTGGCTCCAAGGAGTGTGAAAATCACATCTCCACCATCTATTTTTTGACCGTCGAATGCACCTATTGTCTTTGGTCCGCCTCTGTGAACCTGCATTAGGTTTATTCCAATTCTTAAACCTAATCTTCCGCATCCAATCAAATCGATTCTGCCGTGTGGGACTTGTCTGTCTTCCATCTTTTTAATTTCGTCATTTGTCATTTTATCACTTCTATAGGGTTTTTGTCGATAACTTCTGTATTGATGTCAAGTTCTTTCATGATGTTTTCAAGGGCATAGAGTCCTGGAACTTCACTTTCATGATGGGTTAAGTCAATCAATGTAATTTTTAAATTTTTGGCAAGAATTGCAGTTTCCTGAGTCATGTCTCCGGAAATTAAAACATCTAAATTTTTTGTTTTGGCTAATTTTATATAATCGGGGTTTTTTAAGCCAAAACCGGATATGATTCCAACATTTCTTATTGTCCTTTCATCATCCGTGTCGTTTACGATTCTTGCGTTTTTGAATTTCATTAGAATATTGCTTTTCAGTTCTGTAAATTTTTCATCTGCCTTGCAGACTCTTCCGATTTTTGTATTGTCATCGAAATAATCAATAACCTCTAAATCCAGTGCTTTTGCCAATGCTTCATTTGCTCCACCGTCCATTATGTCCCAATTTGAATGTATTGTATAGGTCGGTGTTTCTGGAATGAACAGCGGAGGATGATGGGTTATTATCAGAGTATTTTCACTGTTAATGTCATCTTCTGGCAGCAAATCCATGTAAATTTTTACTGATTCAATATCCTGTGATAAATCGTAATCTTTTTTGAATCCTATTTCATCACCTTTCAAGGCCAATGACCTGGGTATTCTTTCATCCAGAAAGTCAATTATTTCACTGAGCTTCATTTAAATCACCCTTGAGGTAATTTTATCCATCTCTTCGCTGATGACTCCGTCACAATTGAATGGACTTATTGTGGATACTTTAAGGGCATTTACATTAACGAGTTCAATGAACTTGCCTATATTTTTTTCTTTAAAGATGACCTCTTCAAAAAAACCCATTTCACATGCGCTGTAGAGCGTGCCTTCCTTTTCAAGGCATATTTTCAAAACCCTGGTTAAAAGGCCGATTGTCAGTGTCATTGTTCCGGATGTTTTCGTATCGATGCCTTCGGTTTTTATTATTGCCTTATTTGGGGATTTGACTGCATTCAGCCTTTCATCGATGTTGTTCTTATCTTTCAAGAGTGGATCATTGTCTTCAGCTATTGGATCTTCTATTATGAATGCGTCAACATCAAATTTTGATGACTGCTCAACATTGATGCCGCCAAAACCTGTTGTGTCAATCACGACATCTCCGGAATAGATCAAATCAAGATTTGAAGAAAAATCAACGCTATTTTTGAGCTTTCCTCCCACATCTGTATAAAGCAAGCCTTCCAAATGAGGATAGATATCAATCAATAATATGTTTTCATATTTTTCGCTTAATTTTTTAACAATTCCTACGCCTGTAAAATATGTCCCTATAACAATTATTTTTGTATCTGAGGAAAGATTCAAACTTTCAATATAGCTGAAAACAGCTTCTGACTTTTTTGAAATGATTTCATTAAAGATATCAATTACTTTGATTTCAGATTTGATTGTAAGTACTTCAGATGTGATTCCAGTATCAATATCCATATTTTAACCTTCAATTTTTTTAAATCCGATTTTTTCAAGAGCTTCAGATGCCTCTTCATAAACTGCTTCTTCAATTGTTTTTTTATGAATCACGTGTGATGGGGAGGTTCCGGCAGTTAGTATTCTTCCCTTGTTGTCTATAAAAATAAGCAGTGATCCTGAACCAGGAATTCCCAGGCGGCCTCTGGCTATTATCAAATCGGCATCACTTTGGTCTAGTGCCATATATGCCTTTGCCAGGGCAGGGATTCTGCTGGTGTCTGCAGTATTTGTGTCAATCTGAAGCATTTCAGCTTGAGGCAACCCGTACTCGCTTAAAACTCTGTTTAAAACTTCAACCTTTATTCCGTTTTTATTAGGAATGCATATCTTTTCAGCATTTTTCATGTAATCCTGAATTTCTTTGATTTCATCAAGAGTATCTCCAAACCTGCGGTCATCTCTTGACTCTTCAAATGCATTTCTTATCATCTTTTCAAATGCCATATTATCATATTTTAAAAAAAGTGATTAAATAGTTTGAGGTATTAAATCCAGTTTTTCAATGACATTGACGACTTCATTATAATTTCCATATTCCGGAGAGCCTACCCCTTTAACTTCGTGAGGGTAATTGTCGGCTATTACGGTTGCCAGGTTATTTGCACCTGCCTTGAGTGAAAATTCTACATTTTCAGGACCGACGGTCGGTGTCGGCATTGTAATTGTGATTTCAGGATACATTATTCTGGTGATTGCAACCATTTTCAGCTGCTCTTTCAATGGGAATGCAGGATGATTTTCCATTGGTGTGCCTTCATATGGATTGAATCCCATTATTGGAATTTCTTCCAATGTTTTGAAGTTGGATAAGTAACGTAGGTGTTTTATTCTATCTTCTTTACTTTCGCCAAGACCTAAAAGCAGTCCTGAAGACAATCCCACACCCGCTTCGCTTACTCTTTTGCAGGTTAGTATTCTTTGATCTAGTGAGTCTCCAGGTTTTCTTTGATAGAATACGTCCTCATTAATGGTTTCCAGGTTGCAGCAGATTGTATCTGCACCAAGTTCAGCCAATTCCTGTACGGACTTTTCAGTCAAATCCCCACCGACATTTACAAGAATCTCCAAATCTGATTGTCCTTTTACTATTCTGCATGCATTAACTGCTTGCTTTCCTTTGTATCCGTATCCTCCAGAACAGCTTACGCGGGGAATGTGTGCCTGTTGAATGGATTTTACAGCTTTCAGTATTTCATCATTGGATTTATAAAATGCATTGTAGTATCCTTTTTCGGAAGTCTCTTCTGCAAATCCACAATATTCGCATCTAGGTTGGATTTGGCATTTGTTGGTAAGATGGACAGTGGATGTTAATTTGATTACTTTTGATTGATTGTCTCTTATATCGCAAGCTATCTTGAACAACTTTTCCAAATCCTCATCGTTCTCGATGTCCAACAATTCTAAAAATTCCTCATCGCTTAATTCTTGTCCTTGTTTTGCTTTATTTAAGATTTCATCAATCAATTTAACACCCAATTTTAATTTTTTTATCTTTAATAATCATTAACTTATTTTTTAATGGCTATTTTTCACAGCAATTAAAAAATAAGTTAAAGAATTGTTGATAAGAATCAACAATTATAACTTATTTGCATTTATTTGTCTTTACCTAAGTAATCGAGTACGGTAGGTACGATTTCTGCTAAGGAACCGAAGTTCATTGAGTCAGCAGTACCTAATAATGCAGCTGGGTTTAAAGCATCGTCCATTTTGTCGATACCTTCATCTTGCATTAATGCGGTTACTTGGGTTAAAGCTTCGTTAGCCATCATTTGTGCAAATCCGGCAGGAGCACCTAAAATTTGAGTAACAGTGTCTCTGTAAGCTAAAATACCTGCGTAGGTAATAGCAGTTACTGCGGAACACATGTCACATACAGGACCAACCATGTTTGCTGGTAATGTGAATGCAGATCCTCTTGCTTTTTGACCTAATTCCATTAAGGTGTCAATGGAAGCTTGGTCAGCGAAACCTTCAGCAATGTATACTTGTCCTTTCATTTCAGGTACAGCACCTGGGTGGTAGGAAGCTACGTTTACGTTGGTTCCTAAGTCTTCGAAGATTTTGTTTAATCCGGTGGTTGGGATGGTACATGCGTGAGTTACAATTGCACCTTCTTTGATGTCATCTGCGAAGTTTTTGATGATGTCAGGTTGCATACCGCCTTCTGGTAACCAGGTCATTACCCAGTCAGCGTCAGCTACAGCTTCAGAGTCATCGTTAATACATTTCATTCCTAAATCTTCTGGGTGAGTAAAGTGAATAGCTCCTTTTGCTGGTTTTGGTACAGTTTCTGCTAATTCGTTAACTTTTGCTCTGATTGCAGGCATTACATCTTCTGGGTTTCCTGCTTTGTGTGCTGCAATTACTTCTGCGTAATCAAAATCATCTACTACAACGAAATCTCCATCAAATACAGGGTCGGATACGACTACTTCGTCTACACCTGCTAATTCTAATAATTCTGCACCCATTTCGATGGTTGAGTGAGTCATTGAAATGTTTTCTTTTCCGGTTGCTTCTGCAACTTCACAAGCTCTTGAGAAGTTGGTAATTCCACTTGCAGCGTGTGTTCTGTAACATCCTGCACCTAAAATTGCTACTTTCATTTTTTTGTCTCCTTTTTTATCGTTTTCGAATCTTTCTTTTAATTTAGAAAGAATCATTTTTTTGTCTCCTTATTTATTGAACTTTTATAATAGCTTGAACTATTCTAAAAGTTTTACTGCATGGATTCAATGAGCGAGACTCATTAAGTAATACAAATTATGGTAGTTTTATTCCATGCAGTAATAAGTTATATTTAAATAATAGTACTATTTAAAACTTGTTATTACTCTTTTTTTAGTATTATTTTTTTAGTATATATTTATTTCTAGTAATACTGGTATTACTATTTCTTTATTATTATATGCT
Organism: Methanobrevibacter sp. UBA188; assembly: GCF_905234905.1. Lineage (NCBI taxonomy): Archaea > Methanobacteriati > Methanobacteriota > Methanobacteria > Methanobacteriales > Methanobacteriaceae > Methanobrevibacter > Methanobrevibacter sp. UBA188. The sequence goes on from NZ_CAJOJM010000059.1 coordinate 5,799, forward strand.
TTTGTAATACTTTTTATTTTATTATATGAAGAATTTTAAATCTATTTTAGGTATGCCTAAATCGAAAGATATTTATTAAGGATTTCACTGAAAATATTATTAGATAAAGCAATTTTGGAGTAAAATTTCATGTATGACTTAATAAGAAAAGCGGTTTTTGATGATGAAGCCGCAATTCAAATTTCAAAAATGGACAAGGATGTGACATCAGTTGTTGATGCAATTTCAGAACTTTCCCTGGATGAGGCAATGAAATTGGGGATGCAGTTTAAAAGATTTCCATTAGGCTGTGACCTGACTGAAGTTGTTGCAGGAACATGTGCATCCGATTTGGAGATAATGGATTTGCTTGGCAACTGTCGCTTATCAGATATGATAGGTGCTCCAATTCATATCTGTGCATATGCATTTTCTGATATCGGAGAAAAATTCGGAATGACCGGTCTTGAAGTGATGCAAAAGGTCCATGAAATAGTTGACGTTCCTCTTGATTTGGATCACTTTGGAGAAAATGGTGCAATGAGGCTTCCGAAAAATATCAGTGGCTGTGGCGGTGAATGTTATAATAAGGGTCCCGCATTCACAGAATGTCCTAGAGAGAGGATTCACGAACGTTTGATTGATAAGGAAATGGAACAGAAAGATGATAAGGAGGAATGGATTAAGTTATCATCATCCGTTGCAGTAAACGTTACTTCTGAACAGACTGGAGACGGTCATGCAGCCCCTTTAAGGGAAGCTGAAGACATTGCACAGCTGGCCAAAAAATATGGCAGAGGTTTGGAATCCATAATGTTTGTTGGTGACGGTTATGATGAGGTCATAACAGGCTTTGAAAAATCCATTGAAATCGGTGCAGATGTCATTGTGGTTGAAGGAGGTCCGTTCAACAGGTGTGAAAACACTACAGAAAGCTTTGCAAAAACAATTGCGGCTGCAAGGATATTGTCTCCAGGAAAGGTTGTGGCCACCAATGGAGCTTATGAACATGAGGTTCGTGCAGGATTGCGTTCAGGCTTGAACATGGTTATTACAGGTTTTCCAAAAAATCATCACGGATACATGTGCGGCTATGAGCCCGGAACTGCCAGAAGAGGAAAATTCGGACTTCCAAGGATTATCCAAATAATCAATGAGGAATTTCCAAACAGGGGACTTCCGGTTCAAAAGCATGATTTGCTGTCATTAGCTACTGCAG
>NZ_CAJOJM010000060.1:0-8867 GCF_905234905.1 Methanobrevibacter sp. UBA188
CAGTACACCCAATAGTGCAATTCATCCACAACTTGCAGAAGTTGTGGTATTCTTGCATTTTAAAGATAAATAATTAACAAATAATTTTTGACAAAAACATTTACTGGAAAAAAATTTTGGATTAGAATTTATTCCAAATTTTTTTCATTACTTTTTCTATTTTTAAATTTATAATTTATCTAAAAAATTTTTATTACTTTTTGGTTAAATTAGTATTACAAATACAAAAATTGTAGAAATCACCATTTTGAGACCACTTGATGTATATGTATTACTTCACTTACAACATTTCCCTAGAAACTCCCAAATTATCCAAATTTAATATATAAAGAGAACGTATATTTTATGTAATAATATACAGTAAAAATGAAAAGATACGAAGTCTTTATATACTCAAAAAATCAATAGTATAACCAAGGGTTAGGTATAAAAATTTAGGAGGCAAAAAGCTTATGATCGAGGTTGATGAGCTAACAGACTACCTAGATGAATACTTAGAAGAAAAACAAGAGGTAAAAAACTTAACAGAAGAAACAATCCAAAAACAAACATTTAATATATCAAAATTTATAGAATATCTGGAAAATGAAGGAATTGATGAACTCAACAGCAGCAATGTTAAAAAACAGTTAAGACATTATCGTAGGTACTGTCTAAAGAAACGTGGGAATAAAAGAACAACTGTAAAAACATATATGATGAACATTTTGGAATTCATCAATTCAGAAGATGTCCAGGAAGAAATTCAGCACGATCCCATCAAAATGAAAGATATCATTGAAGTAAAGGCTGAAGATCCAGAAACTGCCAAAAAAAGAATTGAAAAAATCAGCTTAACTTGGCAACAATCCGATTTCTTTTTAGATACAATCAAACAAAGCGGAAATCCGAGAGATTACGCAATTTGCAGGACTTTCATCGATTCTGGAATGAGGCTAAAAGAACTGGTACTATTAAACAAGGATGATATCCAAGTTCCAATAGATGACAATGGCTTTTATGAAATGCCAAGCGACACAAATGAGTTTATTGATGTATATCTACGTGCAGAAACTACAAAAGGAGAATTGAAAGACCGTACAACCTTCATCACATATGATACATTGGACAGCTTGAACAGCATGATCTACAATCGAATCACAAAACTCAGAAAAAACACAAATGATGTATATAGACCAGTAATTCAGAGAAACAAGGCAGCTGAAGAAGTAACACGTGAAGAACTATTTACCAACATTAAAGGAAATAGAATAGGAAAACGTGGAGTTCAGGATATCGTGAAAAAATATGCTCATCTTGCTGATGAAAGAATCAGCAATGAAAATATTGATTGTCCTATAAACTATGGAAAAAATGTCAGTGTTCACATACTCAGACACACCGCTTTAAGCCATTATGCAGAAGTATTGACCGTTGCAGAAGTCCAAACAATTGCAGGACACTCCAACAGCCAAACAACAGATAAATATATCCATGTTGACAGAGAGCAAATGAAACAAAAATTAAAAGTAAACAATATGAAATTTAATATATAAATATTATATTTTACTTTTTTTATTTATTTTATACCTAAATCAATAATATTTAAATATTAATTTAAACAAACCTAATTTTAATATCAGTATACTGATAAGTTCTAATATTACTAAATTTTTTTAAGGGTTTATATGATTTCTAAGAGGAGTATATTTATATTAGGTATTTTTTTAATACTTGTTTCGGTACTAAGCGTATGTGCATCGGATAATCAACAAAATATATATGAAATACAACAGATTTTGGATGAAACCAATGCATCAGACTTAACTGGCTGTTGTTCAGTTGCATTGCAATTAGATGGAAACAACAGTATGTTCTCCTTTAGAAGAGATGCAAATTTAACCGCTGACATTTACATAGAAGAGATTGATTGGCATGGCATACCTGCAATCAAGCAATATAAAACAACAGGTGACTATTTCTGTCAGGTAATCATAACCAGTAACGGTTGGACAATCGGATACGGAGGAATTGACGACGGTCCGGATAATGAAAAAATTGAAGAAATAACTTCCCAAATGATTACAGATGATAATAGCATTTCAGAAGATGGTTTAGTCCAGATTCAGCAAATTAAAGAACCTTATAAATTAGGACATCTTTTGATTAAGGCACCTAACGGAAATTATGGTGTTGCATTTTCTGACAATCATTTTAAAGGCAAATTGGAACCTGGCCAATACATTGTAATTCCAAATAGGGAAAAATACATGGACAATGGCAGCTTATCACTTAATACTAGTGATAAAGTAGCAGCTATGATAGAATTAGCGCAATCTGATGCCTTTGGACTTACCAGAAGAGATATTACCACTTATCACTTCCATACCTTTGAAAATAACACAGCCAAAGTGAATGTAACTGATGCTTACTTAACCAATGATGATGGATCCAAGTGGGGTATGAGTACAGGTGGCCTTGTAGACAATGTATATTTCAACAAAACACTATTTAAAGCTGAAGATATACCAATAGCACCTAATTATGAATATATGGGCAATATGACACTTCATGAATCTATTCATCATGTATCTAAACTCATGTTAGCATCTATCCTTGTAGGTATTGTAATATTCGTGGCTATATTGTTCTTTGTAGTCTATCAATCAATAAAATATATTAGATATAGGCGTCATCGCAGATAATATTTAATAAATTTCACAAAATTTAATAAAAAACAGCAAAATTTAACGAAAATAGTCAATTTCACTAGCTTGATATATATCAAGCAGTTGATTTATACTATTTTCTTGATATTACTTGAGCATTAGTGGTAAAATACATATAATATATATTTTCTGTAAATATGGAAAATATATAAATAATATATTTCCGTAAATACGGATAATAGTATAATAGTCATCATACTATTAATACCACAATACATATAATTAGTAAGTATATAATATATCAACTACTAGTTAAATACATATAATATCTATAATACCTATTTTTATATATTTCCATATAAAATATATTTAAGTATAATATACGGAAATACTATGCCGACTATTGTAATATTACACCAACAAGAATTTTAGTAAAAATAATTGATTTAAACCAATATTTTAACTAATAACAACACCATAAATAATATTATCATATTATAAGCAATATTTATCTTATTTTATATAAAATAACTGTAATACATCACCAATATTAAGATTAAAACTCATACAAAGAAAAAATTAATAAAATTTATTAAATTTTATAAAAATTATTAAATTTAATAATAACAGCAAAATTTTTATAGAAAATTATAAAAAATTTTAATTAATCGGAGGAGTAACAATGGAATTTAATATTGTCAACGAAATAAATGGTAAATTTAATCCAATCGTTTTAATTAAAAGCGATGAAAAGCCAGATGATGCAATAATACCAAAGCCTGGAAAAGGTGGTTGTGTTATGGCATTTATCTCCCAAACAATAGCCAAAAGAAAAACAACTGCATTTGGACGTGAAAACGTTTCATGCGGAGGTATTGAAACCGGTATGGGATGGGGAGACGGCTTTACCCATGAAGGTGCCCTAGAATTTCAAGCAACATTCCTCTCACAGGGTGCCGATTCAGCAAAAGATAGGGATAAATTTCTCAAAAGTCTGGAAAATAAACCAACACATATACAGGAAATGTTTAAAAAAGGTGAAAGAATATATTGTGATTATGAAACTGCAGTCAAACACATCAAATCAAGACCAATTTATGATGATAAGGAGTATGTCATATTTAAACCAATTGAACTTTTAGAAGAAGGTGAAATTCCCCAATCAGTAGTGTTTACATTAAATCCTATTGAATTGTCAGCAGTTTTACAAATCAACAGTTCATTTAGGTCAAAAACAGCGCATATTCTGACACCACAGGCTTCAGCATGTCAGGCTATAGGGTCATTTACGGGGGAACAGGCTGAAAAGGATGATCCAGTACCTCTTCTAAGTCCGATTGACTTTGCAGCAAGAGCCCATATGAAGCATTTCATTCCAGATGGAAACTCTTTTTGAAGCTGGAGGAACTTAGTAAAAAAAGCGTTCTGCAAACCCATTTGTGGAAAGACTGGTAGAATTACACATTGATTAGATTTTTTCTAATCAATATAATTTTATATAAACAGCAACAAAATAAAATACAATGTCACTAAACTTAATTTCTGTTTTTTTAATAGCTGTAGCTCTTGCAATGGATGCATTTAGCGTATCATTAACAAAAGGATTTACCCAAAAGAATCTTAAGCAATCACAAATTCTTTATTATGGTCTATTTTTTGGATTTTTCCAATTCATGATGCCGATTCTTGGATATTATTGCATAAGTACAATCTCAGACATAATCGCATCTTTCGCATCAATAATCGGATTCGTATTGCTTTTGGCAATAGGATTGAATATGATTCGCGAAAGCTTATCCGGCGATGAGGATGAAATAAGCGATGAGTTTTCATTCAAGGAAGTGACACTGCTTGCAATAGCCACAAGCATTGATGCATTTGCAGTAGGAATAACATTTGCACTGTTCAATGATCCTCTCCTGATATCTGCAAGCATAATAGGTGTGGTTGCATTTGCATTCAGCATAGCAGGAATATTCATCGGCCGCAAACTGGGTGACTGGCTAGGCGATAAGTTCCAAATATTGGGTGGTGTCATCCTAATATTGATTGGAATTAAAATATTACTGGGTTTTTAGAAAAACTTTACATCATATTTTCATTATATGACCTGAATTGTTCAATGAAATTTTCAAGTTCCTCCTCAATCTGGGTAAGTGAAACCGTTGGCTTATAATTAAGAAGGGTATTCAATGCTATCAATAATGGAATGGCTTCACCTACATGGACATTGGTAAACTCCAGATTTTGATAAGTAATTTTAAAGTTTCCGTTGACATGTTCATCAATTCTCAGGCCCTGAGGGATAAAATTGATTTCACCCTTTTCAATCAGTTCCTCCAATACTTCAGTACCTTCCAGTATATCTTCAAACTCAACCTTTTGCTTATTCAAAATAGGTTCTATAAAATCAAATTCAATGTCATAATCGTATTTGGAATAGTTGTGTCTGAAGTAATTGTCAACCATCAGATAGTTAATATACAGTTCATGGTTTTGAATTGCATATTTCTTGTTGTTCAATATGAATTCCATGATTAAATTTTAGTAAAAAATAGTATAAAAAAATAGCCCTTATGGACTATTTTCTTCGTGTTTTTCATATTTTTTGATTGAAATTTCCTTGAATTTTCTAATGAATAGTTTTGCCCAGATATAACCAATTGTTCCTCCAACAAAACATCCTAACACTACTCCACCATAGATTCCAGGAAGTCCCCATCCAAAGATAAAGCAGAATAGATATGCAAATACACTTTCAAGGATTAAAGATCTAAGCAATGTAATCAATAGAGAATATGTTCCTTTTCCAACACCCTGAAACATCATGGAAGACATTATTCCGTGAGGAATTGCCAATACGAACAGGCTCAATACTGATATTGCTGTTGCGATTTCTGATGCCAAACCGGCACTGGCTTGAGTATAAGAAAATACTGCAGCAATCTGTCCTGAGAAAATGAACATTAATGCTCCCAAAATAATGGATACAATAAATCCTATTTTGATTGAATATGAATGGGCAGTTTGGAGGTTTTTGTAGTTATGCGCTCCATAAGCTACACCAGCAACAGTCAGGACTGCTGTACCGATACCAATCAGTGGAATCATAGCCAACTGCACAATTCTCATTGAAGCTGTATATACTGCCACTGCAGTAGTTCCTGCCGCAAGCACAAGCATGGAGTTAATGATTATTGCAAGAGCTGAAAATACAATAGTTTCCAATGTTGAAGGGATTGCAACCTGAAGGGTGTCAATCATTATATGACTTGAATATTTGAAGTTTTTAGGGGACAAGTCAAGGAAAAGATCCTTTTTAACCCATATCCAGTAGCTCATTACAATACATGACATTGTCGCCGATACTACTGTTGCCCATGCTGCACCTGAAATTCCAAAGTTCAATACATAAATAAATATAGGGTCTAAAATGATGTTCAGTACTGCTGTTACTGCAATTGCGATTGTTGCTCTTCTCATGTCTCCTTCAGACCTGAATATTGCTGATGCAACACCTGAAAACACAAAGATGAACAAGAATCCGAATATGATATAACTGTAATCCATTGCATATTGAATAGTATTTCCTGCACCCATAAACTGCAATATAGGAACCATAAACACTTCAATCAATACTGTAAATACTAATGATACTATAATTGATAAAACAATAGCATGCAACCCCGCATTGTTTGCCTGGTCACGATTTTTAGCACCGATATTTCTTGCTATCAATGAATTTGCACCTGCACCTATTCCATTTCCAAGTCCTATAAGCACCATGAATAATGGTGTGATAAAACCTACAGCAGCAAGGGCATCCGGACCGAGTCCTGCAACCCATATACTATCTGCAATATTGTAAAGCATGATTAAAAGCATTGAAAGCATCATCGGCAATGCCAGTTTTACGATTGCCTTTTTAGGATCTCCTGTAATCATTTCAATATTTTTACTTTTAGACATTTTTTTACTCTCCCTCATTTAACTCAATTGTCTTAACAGCTATTTCCTTCAATACCTTTTGAAGCAATTCTTTTTTAATATATCCATCATCCAAAATTACTGAATCTTCCCAATCGCGAAGAACACCACAGGCTTTTATTAGTATGTCCTCACCGTCTTTGGTCAGTGAAAGTCTGTTCTGTCTTCTGTTGTTTTCGTCTATTTCTCTTTTCACCAATCCCTTTTCTTCTAGTTTTCGAATAGATCTTGCAACAGCCCCCTTGTTGATGTTGCATCTTGTTGCTATCATTTCCTGATTGATGTTTGATTCATGCGCTATCTCAAAAAGCAAATGAAGCTGTGTCGTATTTATTCCAAATCCCTCGAGATTGCGATTGACATATACCGAATATCCCTTTCCGATCATATACAAAAGCTTTCCAACCGGAATTTGGGTTGCATCCATCTGCTTTATCTCTTCAAATGGCATGTTATCATTCTAAAAATGAGGATAATTTTTCATCGAACAAGTCTTTTTTTACCTCTTTGGTTGTTAATGCCAATGTTGATTGAGGTTTAACGGAAACATATTTTTCCATCTGTTCGAATGTTGATTCAAAACCGCTTGAACCAGCGGTTGCGAAGAATTTGACATTGGTAAATTTGCCTTCATTCTGTTTGATATATGAAATCACTGGACTTGATGCTTTTGATGCCCATACCGGTGTTCCAAGATATACAATGTCATAGTCTTCAGGATTATATTTCAAGTTTTCCAAGTCAATGATTTTTTCTTGAATTGCATGTTTTCCTCCACGTGCATATCCCAGTTTTCCCTGATAGTTGACTTTCGGTATGATTTCTTCAATATCTGAATCTGTTCTGCTTGCGATAGTTTTTGCAAGTTTTTCTGTAATGTTAGTTCTTGAATAATATACTACTAATGATTTCATACTTAGTATTAACACTTCATCATATATAAACTGTTGCATTGACAACTATTGCACTTGCAACAATTTAAAATTCATTTCATAAAAAATGTTTATTAATAAAAAAAATGATGTGTATAAAACACATCTATATTCCAAGCATAATTAGTATAAAAGAGAATGCGTCCGTAAATAGGTGAGACATATATGGAACAAATAGATTTTTGGTTTTTGCATATCCATACATTTCAACAAGTGATCCAACACCCTGCAAAAGCAATACTGATGCTATTGATGTTGATGAAGGGTCAAAGTGCAGAAAAGCAAAGAATATTAACACAATAACCATTGAAGATACGAATGAAAGGTTCCTTTTATTAGTATATTTGAAAAATACCCTCATAAAAAACATCAAAGGTATGAATTTCAACAGCTCTTCTCCCATCATTGAAAAGAAAAGTGAAACCAGGCTTATAATATTCAGATTTAATGGTGTTTCATCTACAGGTAATAAATTAAACATTTCCAAAGCAGAAGCCATTGCAATTGAATATACCATATATATGACAAACATCAATACCGCAAGAATAATCTCATTTTTTGTTGGCTTGTGAAATATCAGCTTATAATCCCAGTTTGAAAAATAAAGCAAAGGAATCAACAAAACCATACAGAATATTATACTTGACAGAAGTTCATCGAAGGAAAAAAGAATATATCCAATATATGATAGCGGTATTAAAAGCAACAGCACAAACCATGCTCCCTTAGATATGCGAGGATTATGCCTGTAATATGGAAAATCCCTTTCCTCATCAAATGTTAAAAACTTCACAAAAATCACCTACATGAATTTTCGTCCCGGCTTGAATGCATCTGAAATCTTATCGCCCATCCTGAAGTAGGAATGGGTGACGTCATCGTAAGCCAACGGATCCAATTTTTCGAAAATTATTTTGCCGTTATCATCCACGACACTTTCATCTGCCTGAATGTTTACTATTTCACCTGTGACTTGGGTGTGTGAGCCAACTTCAGCAATATTCATTACCCTGCATTCAACAGAAACCTTAAACTCCTCAATTATAGGTGCATTAACCATTTCAGCATCCTTATATGAAAAGTTTACCTTTTCAAGCTTGTTTTGATTGTAACCTGATTCTATTCCAAAGTAATCTGTTTCATCCATATGCTCACAGCTTGGAAAGCCAATGCAAAACTCATTGCTTTTTAAAATATCTGCTAGTGTTTTTCTCTTGAGTGTTGAATTGATTGCAATCATAACCGCAGGAGGGTGATGAGAGCACATTGTTGCAAAAGCAAGTGTACAACAGTCAGGATT
>NZ_CAJOJM010000060.1:8946-10428 GCF_905234905.1 Methanobrevibacter sp. UBA188
ATGAACAAGTTAAAAACCGCTAAAGTAATTTCAGATATAACTAATCCCCCAATACTCTGCATCCCGTTATTTTTGATAATGTGTATTGTGCTGTCCTTTGAAAATGGGGAGTTCAACATGTCTAAATTCATTGTTTTGGAATTGATTTCACTTGTCTTTTCATCAATATTGCCTATGGCAATTATCTTAGGTTGGGCAAAAAAGATTGGAACCGACAAGGACATATCCAACAGAACAGATAGATTCGTACCATTGATTGTTGGCATAACTTCATATTTCATTGGTTTTTTGGTATCATATTTCATTGGATTAAGCAATTTTTTGACAATCCTTCTTTTGTGCTATGCAGTGAATACCTTCATTGTAATGATAATAACATTCAAATGGAAAATCAGCGTTCACACAACAGGATTAAGCGGGCCTGTTGGTGCATTGATATTGCTCTTGGGACCATTCGGTGCAATATTTGGAATATTATATCCGATACTTATCTGGTCAAGGGTTCTTTTAAAAAAGCATACCCTGGCACAGGCAATCTGCGGTGCGGCTCAAGGATTTTTCCTAACCATATTTGAAATGTATCTTTTTGTTGATGTGCTGAAACTTCAATTAGGTGAAATCATAAGTCTGGAAATTGCAACGCTATTCATATTGGCAATCATTATTACACCAATAATACTCGGATTTTTAAGCTATCTGAATGTAAAAAAAGCAAAATTCGTATTTTATTTACTTGAACTTATATTATTTGTGATGTTTCTGGCATTTACACCAATGGATGTATTTATAATATTTGTTTTAGTCAGTCTAACTTCAATACTGATAAGCTACTATGCAGGCGAGGATTTTATCTGGTATGAGGTTTTAAAAAAATAAGTAAATAAGATGTGTGTCAACACATCTATTTAGTCTGATTTTTGTATTCCAATTTATAAAATTTACAGTTTTCAATCTGACCTACCTTATCTTTAGAAACATATTTAGGTATTTCCAAGTCAGACCCACTACGGTATGCAAGATATTTTATTGAAATCATCAGGCATTAAAAACTTGTCTTTCTTCTTATCAAATATCCTTGAAAAGTCTCGAGCCTTTTCCTTTTTGTCAATCGAATATCCTGCAAAGACATTTGACTCATTTAACTGATCATGGAAATGAATATATTTAACCATTCCATCTATGATAACAACGGAATCGTTGTTGTTTATGCTTTTAAGGAATTCCTGGTTTTTGACCAAAGAGTCGTGATAAGTGGAAATATCTGAAGTCTGTTCATATAGATTGACCGCACCGAACAGCAACAGAACAACAACGACAGGAATAACAACCTTCTTAACATCAAACTTGGATATAAAAATTGAAAGGCTCAACCATACCAGTCCAACAGCAGGAGTGGCATATCTTGTGATAAAAATAGGTTTGAATACGGTTGAAATGACAACACCGAAAATTACTGTTGCAATGAATACCAAAAATCCAAAC
>NZ_CAJOJM010000060.1:10562-17427 GCF_905234905.1 Methanobrevibacter sp. UBA188
AATAACCCTGGTTGACTCCAGTCATTTGTTTATATAAAACAGTTAACCATGGGGCATAACATATGATGCCGATAATGACGGATATGAAAAAGTTTTTAATTTCAGATTTGTTGTTAATCATGAAATATATGAACAGAACAAGATATAACATTATCGCTGAAACTGCAACGAAGTAATGTGTATATGCTCCTAAAACTGAAAATACAGCAACTAAAATCCAATTTTTCAATGAAGGGTTTTTCAAAATATCTACTGCATAAAGGAATGCGAGAACCAGGAACAATAATCCCCATGGATACATTCTGGCTATTGAAAACATTTTGAAAAAATCACACATGCTTATAAGAGTAAAAACAAACAGTCCTCCAGCTAACCAGCCATAATCCTTTCTGATTTTAGTCAATGCTATTCCAAACAATATTATATATGGAACAACAGATGCCAGTTTCATTACAAAAATCATGTCATAAGCGACATTAAGATGATTTAGTATGTATATAGGAATCCGAGCAATGAGATAATACACCGGAGGATGCACATCAATGGCAGTTAAATGGATAATGTTTTTAAAGGATACCCATAGTATACCATTCATCAATATCTAAAAAGGGTTTTTGAATTAGATAAAAAATCAACAGGCCGAATAAGAATAAACTCAGCACAAATAACGATTTTCCAATATAATCTTTATATTTGTCATTTATATTATCATACAACATACTCACCTGGAAAAATTATTTTTTTCTTTATAAAAACTCTCCGATTGTTTTAATAAGTTATGAAAATATTACTTCTTAAAAAAATTTTATAATTATACTCTTCAATTAAATTAACGATTCATGGAAATAATATCTTAAATAACCGTTTCAAAGTAATTAAAATTTAATTATTTACTCAATATTGAACAAACAATAAATGTTTGAATCCACATATTATTATGGGCAAACTCTTTTTTTCAGACTAATATTTTCAACGATTTATAAAATCATTATTATATTTATAATGATTATTATATAAATTTTTAATTTATCGGGATTTTTTGATAAAATCATCATAATTTTCAGATTTTAATATATCTAAAAAGAATTTCTTTTTCACCGGCCCCAGATTTTCCAGATAATCACTGTAGTACGGACCGGATTTTATGGATTCATAGTCGTTTTTAATCAATGTATATAAATCCTTCCTGTATTTTTCTTCAATAGCCATCAGAGCATATCTTGGACCATTTATCTTAAAAGCAAGCAAATCAAACTTATACATATCATACCAATCGTTTTCGATAAATATATCCATTAAGATTTGACCTGCAGGAACAGTGTCCAGAAATTTGGAATCAACAGATTCTGTAATTGATCCGTCATGCTTTTGACGCACATACAAATGCTTTTTGATAATGGAAATTCTTTGAGCTTTCAGGAACGTGTAAAAGAAAAAAGGCATATCTTCAAAATAGATTCCAGTAGGGAACTTGGCATTGATTTTTGAGAGGAATTTTCTATTGAATATCTTTTGACAGGCACTTACAGATATATCAAACAAAAAATCTTTACACTCATGAGGGTTAAAAACACGATTTTCAAAGGATTTATCAAAATTATTCAAATTAAACCAGTCATTTTGACTGAACTGGCCGTTGAAGTATTTGATGATTTGAAAAATTGATATGTCAGTATTATTGTTTTTTGCTTCGAAATATGCAGTTTCCAATGCATCTTCACAAAACCAGTCATCAGCATCCAAAAACATTATATAATCTCCTGATGCTATCTTAAGGCCATTGTTTCTAGCTTGCCCAGGACCTTTGTTGTTCTGGTTGATGATTCTAATTCTATTATCTTCAAACGAATTGATAATGTCTGAAGTTGAATCTGTTGAGCCATCATTGATTATTATTAATTCAAAATCATCCAATGATTGATTCAAAACAGATTCAATAGCTTTTTTAATGAATTTCTCCCCATTGAATACTGGTAAAATAATAGAAACACTAGTCATCGAATAATATTTTATTTGCAATAGCTTAAATATTTGGCTAAAAAAAAGAAAAAAAGTGTATTCAACTAGAAGGTTTGAGTACCACTAGTTGGAGATAACGATACACTTTGTGTGTCTAAAAGATTTGAATTACTATCATACAGATTGATTGTTGCATGATCCGGATAATATGCATATGCGTCTGCACTTTGAACTTCAAGGTAACCGTTTGAGTGAACAGTAACTGGAACCATATTACCATTATTTAAAGTATTTCCATCTCTACTGTACCAGATTTGAAGTATTACATTTTTACCGGCATGTTCCTTACCTACATAGATGTTTGCATAAGTCAAATCACTCAATTCACTACCAGTTGAGAAACTTCCACCCTGTATCTTCATAGAAGTTGATTGAGGAGTGGCTGTTTTTGGTTCATTTGACTGTGATGGGCTTGCTTGTGAAGAACTTGCCTGATTTGATGCATTTGATTGTGATGCAGCATTGGAAGCATTGTTTTGGGAAGGAGAATCTTGTGAGTGAGAGCCACTTCCAAATCCTTGAAGGTATATAAAAGCACCTGCCAATACGACAGCTATTATAATTAATGCTGCGATAATTATTTTTGTATTATCCGATTTCTTTTCATTGTTCATCGAATTAATCATTTTTTCATGACTATTCGCTTTCTTTTCCAAAGGTGTTCCACATTTTTTACAAAATTTTGCACCTTCATTGTTTTCAGCATTACAATTTGGACATTTCATATTCAAATACAACCTCACAACTATATTTGATTAATAATATTTTATCCACAATATTAAATAAAGTTATTTATATATCCATTTTCAATTGAAAAAGTAATGAAGTAATCCATATCAATGACAAATTAATAATGAAACTTTATCAAAAAATAAATTTAATTAAAAGGACAATTGATTAAATTAGAATTTATGTCTAAAAAATTAATTAAATTAAACGTGAAATAAATAAAAAAATAGTTGGAAAAGATATGAAATATCTAATCATAAAATTTTCCCAAAAATTCTTTCATCCTCTTGTTGTCGGATGAGAAAACTTCATCAGGAGAACCTTCCTCCACAATAACACCACCATCCATGAAAATTATGGTGTCGGCTACGTTACGGGCAAAAGCCATTTCGTGAGTAACGATAACCATAGTCATGTGCTCAGCGGCAAGCTCCTTAATAACATCCAAAATTTCACCAGTCAATTCAGGATCAAGAGCTGAAGTAGGTTCATCAAAAAATAGAATATCTGGATTCATTGCAAGCGCTCTTGCAATAGAAACACGTTGTTGTTGACCTCCTGAAAGTTCACAAGGGTAGGCATCTTCCTTATCTTCCAAACCCATTTTCTTTAAAAGGTCACGTGCATGTTCGAAAACTTCCTTTTTGTCTCTTTTCTGAACTTTAATAGGTGCATTGGTAATATTTTTCATCACGGAATGATGAGGGAACAAATTGAAATTCTGGAAAACCAAACCGAAAGTTCCATCAAATTGAATTACACCGCTGTCTTCCTGCTCCAAATCTGTAATGCATCTGAGCAATGTTGATTTGCCTGAACCTGATGGTCCAATAATAGCTAAAACTTCACCCTTTTCAACACTAAGAGAAATATCCTTTAAAACTACATTATCATTAAAACTTTTTTTAAGATTTTTGATTTCAAGTAAACTCATAATATTCCCCCTATTCATAATAATCCAATTTATTCTCGACACGGGCCATTACAAATGCAACGAGTACATTGAATACATAATAGAATATACCTGCTACCAATAGTGCAGCAATGGATGCATCGGCAGCTGCAATTTGTTTAGCTACTGTAAACATTTCTGGAATTGCAATAACAAATGAAAGAGAAGTATCTTTAACAAGTGTAATTACTTCATTAGTAATTGAAGGAAGAACTACTTTTATAACTTGAGGAAGTATTATAATAAAAAATGTTTCGATTTTACTATAACCCAATACCTGAGCAGCTTCGTATTGTCCACTGTTGATGGATTCAATACCACCCCTATAAATTTCTGCAAAGTAAGCTGCATAATTAATTGTAAATGCAATTATAACTGCAATAAATCTATAATCACTGGAAAGACTCATACCAAATAAATAGTAAGGTCCAAAAAATACGACAATCAACTGTAGCATTAACGGTGTACCTCTCATGATAGAAATATATACTTTTGCAAGCCATCTGATTGGTGCAAAACCACTCATTCTTCCTCCGGCAACAAGTAAACCGAGAGGAAGAGAGAATAATAGAGTGAGTAAAAATATTTCTATAGAGGTAACCATACCTCCAAGCAACTGTTCAATTACTGTACTCAATATCATATAACTAATTCTCCCCTCTTAATTGACTAATTTATTTCGGTTGGATTAATGCATCTTCAGATATACCATAATCTTTTGCGATTTTAGCAACAGTACCATCTTTAAACATTTCATCTAAAGTAGCTTGTACTTTATCTTTTAATGCATCATTTCCTTTTTTAAATCCAATACCGTATTTTTCGGTGGTAATGGAATCGTTCAATATTTTGAAATCTGCAGCAGAATCATTTTTGTTTTTGATATCATATTCTGCAACACCAATATCCATAGCTACAGCATCACATGCACCGGATTCTAAATCCATGAATGCAGTGTTATAATCAGCCACTTCAGTTAAAGTAGCGAAAGAGTCTTTAATGGTTTTGTTATCACCATTAAGAGCAGCTAAAGCAGATGAATCTTTTTGTGTTTCAACAGTTTTACCTGATAAATCTTTGATGCTGCTAACGTTTCCACTTGATTTTACAACAAATATCTGTTTGTTATCGAAATAAGGATTGGACCATGTGTAGTCATTTTCCCTTCCATCAATGGTAAATCCATTCCAGATACAGTCAATGGACCCTGAACTTAATTCAGCATCTTTTGCATCCCAGTCAATTGGTTGAGCTTTGAAAGTCCAGTTATTTCTTGCACAAACTTCTTTTGCTAAATCTAAGTCAAAACCAGTGTAATTTCCGCTTGCATCTTTATATCCATAAGGTGGGAATTCTGCATCAAAACCAACAATGAATGTATTCTCATCATTAGCTGTCTGATTAGAATTGTTACTTCCCCCCAAAAAGTCAAATAGTCCCGCACTTACTGTTCCTACCATCATTACTGATACGAGGAGTAAGACCAAAATAAAACCTATCTTTTTATTCATTTTCAAACACCAATAGTTATAACTATATAAGTAGATTAAATCTACTTGTATATAATTTATATTTTTTTTATATTTATTTATTTACATTAAATTTTGGCTCTTTCAAAAACTTGTGTGGTTTTTTATTTTTTTATAATCTACTGATTTAGTTTTAGAATGAATCTTCTTAAAAGTCTTATTCTATTTTAATTGTTATTTTTATGTGTTTTGGAATATCTTTTGGAATATATTTTCAATTTTTATTGTTTGTTGATAAAATGTTCATGTTTTGATGCAGGTATTTTATTTACAAAGTAAAAAATGATGAATTTCCACATTATTGTTTGTAAACTTATTTTTGGATATTTATTGTCTATTAATTCATTTCTCTATATCTTAGCTGAATTGAGGTCATTTACATCAAATATTTTATGAAATTTGCAGAAACGATGTTTTACATTTAATTTATACTTTTAAGTCAAATATTATTTTATAGAGTTCTGCCCCTTAAATTTAGTATAAATTTTCAATACAATCAATAATTGGCAATGTAATCTTAAACTTTTAATAAATATGTGATATTAAATCAGTAGAAAATACTTTACTTCATTTTTTACATTTATATATTTGAATAGTGCAAACTTGACCTCCAATTTTAAAAAAAAATAATTATTCTCCATAAGTTCCAGTATTTGAAAGTGACATTTATTTTAAACAAAAAAATAAAAAAAGATACATTTAATAAAAATGATTATTTAAAATTAATAGAAAATTAATTAATAATATCTGTTTAAAAATTCTTCAATGACTTTGGAAATTGCAATGCTTTCACGATTTTTAACTGCAGTATTGGGAGTTCCATTAATGATAGAAAGGTAAAATTCAGTCAATTCATATCTTAATCCATCATCATCATATTTAAAAAAGTACTTTTCATTCAGATTCTGATTTTCAAATCTGATTTCAAAATATTCTGTTTTCCACCAGGGTGCGGGAACGTAAATGTATCCATTAGTACCTGCTATTATTAGCTCACCCTCTTTTTTGACTCCAATACCTACATTTGCACTGGCGATTGCATCGTCATAATGAAGAAGAATTTTGGTGAATACATCCACTCCAGTTTCAGAATCAAAATAAGGATAGAAATCAATATCCTTGTAGTCAGTTCCAAGCAATTTAAATATAGCTATCAAAGGATAAGTAATCAATTCAGTTACGCTTCCACCTTTTATGCTTGCATCATATTCACGCAATGACTTGTCTGTAATTAGTTTGGTGAATGTTGCATCGACATCTCGTATATTACCTATTATTCCACTTTTTGCATACATTACCATGCGTTTGAATGCATGGGCAAAGGTCGTTTTGATGGCTTCATATAATACCACATCATTTTCACAAGCAAGGTCAAAAAGTTCTGCTGTTTCCCTTTCGGATAATGTCATTGGTTTTTCGCATAAAACATGTTTTTTGGCCATTAAAGCTTTTTTTGCATATTCATAATGGGAATTTTGAGGAGTGGCTATATATACTGCATCTACCTTATTTAAAAAATCATCAAAATCAGTTGTGTAATACTCCATATCGTTATCATTGGCAAATTCCTTAATATGTTCTTCGGTTCTTCCGAATACAACATCAAAATTTACTCCACTGACATATTTGGATTCTC
>NZ_CAJOJM010000060.1:17471-18443 GCF_905234905.1 Methanobrevibacter sp. UBA188
CTTAACTGTGTACTTGAAACGCCTTTTGTCCTTTCGAGGTAGACCACTTCACAGTATTCATTCAGATAGTCAAATTTCCCCAGCCAATCAGATCCGATAACGAACTTGTCAATGTCATATTTTTTGATGTCTTCGATTTTTTGCCCATCATACTCCTCGACTATTATTTCATCAGCCAATCCTGAATTTTTAACATTATCAATCCTTTCAACAAGAGATTGAGAAACATTAAGTTTGCCCCTTCCTTTATCATAATGTTCTGATGTCACTCCAACTATTAAATAGTCTCCCAAGTCCTTGGCTCTTTTCAATATATTATAATGTCCTTCATGAAATAAGTCGAATGTTCCATATGTTATCACTTTCATAATTATCACAATTATTGACCTTAAGTATCTATTTGAAATTAATTAATAAAATAATTTATGTTATGTTAAAAATTCGAAATGATATTTGAGTTGATTTGGAGAATATTACCTTTGTGAATATTAAAATATGATACATATATATTTTCAATGGCTTTTAATCCATTCATAACATCTTTTTGAATTGTTTTTATCATGATATTTGAAGAATGCATCGACATTATCCCTGAATTTGTCCTCCATGGTGCAGTCATTGTCGATATATTCGATAACTTTTTCAACCAATTTATCTTCATCTTTAATTATTTCTCCGAATCCAGATTTTTCTTCATCAAAATAATTTGTTTCAACATCAAAGTGATAATCATCACCATATTGATAGTAAATAACAGGTTTTTTAAGATAAGCGAAATCAAAGGCTACGGAAGAATAATCCGTTATCATTAAAGCACAATCACATATTATATCATGATACTTAGTAACATCATCAAATATTATGTTTTCATTTTTATCAAACAGATTCAAGTATTCAGCAATTCTTGGATGCATTTTAAAGACAATTTCATATCCTTTATCATTTGCATAGTTAATTAACTTTTCATTATTT
>NZ_CAJOJM010000061.1:0-6283 GCF_905234905.1 Methanobrevibacter sp. UBA188
TTTACTGAGGTAACATTACTATAAGTATTGCCAATGCACAATGCTATGGTCCGTCCTAGCGGAACTAGGTAACAGATGTTAGTAACTGAAAATCTTGATTGATTGATGCTGGCCTTCATTGAGATAATGGAGGTCAGTTTTTTTATATTATCGATTTAGTTTATAAATGAAGTGAAATTAGACTTATTTACCACTTCAAAAGTGGTTAAATTTAACTGTTCTTTGATATAATTAAAGTTTTTTCATCTATCCGATTTATGTTTTATTTCATATCAATATAAATTTCCCCCCTTCATCACGAGAAAGTCTACTTCTTTTCATCAATCTCTCCAAAAATAGCAACTACTATGATCTAGGGTATTATTCATTTTTTTCAAAAATTCGACTATAACAAAATTCTCCCAAATATGTCATACATCCGTTCTTAAATCTATAGGATTTAAGTTATTAATTAAAGCATTCCTTATTCATAGATCTCGAAAATAAATTTTTCTTAATTTTTTTATACCTGTTCTTTCGTTTAAAGTATAAGGTTGAAGTCTAAAAATAATAAATGCTTGTTCTAAAATTTGAACGTATTGTTCTACTGTTTTTGGATTCAAATTAGCCATTTCTCACAATTCGCGGTATGAAACCTCGTTTCAAATTTGTAATGCCAAGGCCTTTAAAAGCTTAATTAAATTCTCTGACTTTTTTATTTTATCAAATATTAAAATATCTTTATATGTATAATTATTAACCAAGTCATATAAGAGGTTTTCATCATAATTAAGCACTGAATCTGGATATAATCAAGTTATCATCCATTGATTAAGATTATCCTCAACATTTATCACTGCTTTCTGCTGTAGTAATTCAGAAACACTGAATGGATGAAGTATTAACTCAAATTTCCTTCATGTAAGAGGTTCATTAACAGAGTTTGCTAAATCCAAAGATGAAGAATTAGAGCTAGCCCAGTGTAAATCCCAAGGATTTCCAGTATTAAATACTAATTGTCCATCGATATATACTGTAACATTGCCTAAGAGTTCATTCTCATCTTCCGGCACATTCCGTATACTAAAATCGATAGAGTCTCCTTTAAGCACAACATCATCCACATTAACATCTAAAACAATATTTGGATTAACGTCATATATCCTAATTGAAGAGTCATCACTAAAAGTATAATTTCCACTTTCAAATCTTAAATCATATCTTAAGATGAAAGATTCATATTCATCATCATATTCTGTGGAATTGATATTAAAGAACCCGATAGATCCAATGCCGTTGGTGACATTAACACTGCGCTCTTCACCACTGATGGTCAATGTTAAAATCCCTTCATATTCCTCAGGTACAATAAAAGTTAAGTTGTTATTAGGTTTATTAACATTTATAGGATTTGCAATGACAATTGGATTTAAAGAAACATCATAGTTACTGCCCCCCTCCCAGTAAACTTTATAATCGCTGCCAGTATAATTTGGATAGATTTCATGATAACCAAGTTTTAAATTGCTTAATGTGACGTTTGCAAATCCATTTTCAACCGGAACAGAACCTAATAATTTGTATTGCTCATCAACTATTTCATAAACATCCAAATTTCCCTGTGCATCAGCAGGCAGATTCACGTAAATATATGTTGGTTCATTGAAATTGCACCAGTTATGTATGGAATATGTTGCAATATAATCAATTTCAAATTCGTAAGAATCTGGAGGATAATCATCACCTTCATAAATGAATTCTAAGTTGTTACTTCCATAATCTAATTTATCCTGTCCAATTGTAAAAATGCCATCTTCATCAAGATCTTCCGGTTTTATCGAATATTTTCTGCCGTTTATTGTACATGTGATATTGCCGTTGGCATCATTTGGAATAGATATTCTGATATGAATGCTATCTCCATATCGTAAATCTATAGAATCGAAATCTTCAGTTATATATACATCAAAGCCCCAGTATCCTCTGAAAACATATGTTTCATTGAATCCTTCAAAAGTATTGTCACCTGAATAGATTACATCAACGGTGTAGTTTTTATATTCCAAATTGCTTAATCCCAAATCATTAGCGGAAATTCGGGTATATTCATCAAGTTCAACATCATAGACCTTACATAATTCATCATCGACAAATATTGAAAGGTTTCCACCATTGCCACAATACCAGAAATTATAATTAATTAACTCAGAATCTAGGTCATGAATGTTATATTTTTCTTTAACTGAAATATAATAGTCCAATTCATCTTCCCAACCGGGATCATCATCCAAATCAGAATTGTCTTCGTCATCTTCATCTGAAACTATGTCGATATTGTCAACACTCGATTCAGTATAGTTTTGCGTGTCAACTGCCGTTAGATTGTTTACATCGTCATTTGCACTAACGGCTCCCATTGTTAAAATAATTAGTAGTAATAGTACTAAAATCGCTTTTTTAAATCCCATAATATCACAGGTTATTATTCTTTATATGGGATTATTTCTTTTTAAGAAAGTATTTAAGTCTTAGAAAGCTTTTGCTTTAATTAAGAAAATAAGTAAAAATAAGGATTGGTGGGTCCCTATTTTTTAACTTTAGCTGTTTTTTTGACGGTGTCTTTTAGGTATGTTGCCTGGTAGGTTATTTTTTTGCCTACTTTGAGCTTTTTAAGCACTGATTTTTTGATGGTTACTTTTGCGACACCTTTTGCATTGGTTTTGGCTTTGTATTTTTTGCCGTTGAATTTGAATGTTATGGTTTTCTTTTTAAGGTATTTTTTGTTTACTTTGGCGAGTGTTGCCTGCAGTATTAGTTTTTTGGCGGATTTTTTGACTGTTGCTGTTTTTAGTGTTACTATGTGTTTTACTGTTAGTGTTTTTGTTACTGTTTTTCCAAGGGATGTTATTTTTAGCTTGTAGGTTCCTGGTGTTTGTGTTACCTTGAAGCTTGCGACTCCTTTGGAATTTGTTTTGATTGGCTTTAATTTCTTGTTGTTTAGTTTTATAGTTACACTGACGCTCTTTGCCAATATTCCTTTGTTTTTGTATACTGTTATTTTGTATGTTGTTCCTGCTGAGTATAGGACTTTGGCATTGGAAGCTGTTATTGATGGGTTTGTCTGTATGCTTACCTCTGAGTCCTTTTTAAATGCAGGGTAGTTGTCGTCTCCGGAATACTGGAATGTTATTGTGTATTTTCCGTTCATATGGGATAGGTCTATTTTGAGTATTCCTCCAATGATTTCGTATACTTTGTATTGTGTTCCGTCAATGAATACTGTAATAGTTCCGGTTGCATCATCAGGGAATTCCAAAATGATTACTCCCTCATTGTCTGATTCTATAGTTTCGGGAACAATTTCCACAACAATATTTGGAACTACATTAACGGTAATGTTTCCTGCACTTGCTTTGAAATTTGAATCTCCGCCGAATCGGGCTTCAATGAGATATTTTCCTGCTTGTGGTGGAGTGAATGTGAATGAATTTCCATTACCTTCTGATCCAATAAAAGTGAAATTGGCATACAGGTCAACATTGCCTGTAACCGGGGCATTGTTTTCATTGAACACAAATGAAGTGATTTCAATTGAATCTCCAAGATAAATGTTGGATACGTTAACCATAATCATTGTTCTGGTTTCAATCAATGTAGTGTTTGTAACATTTTCTGGAGCAGTTCTATCAACAAAACTGCAGTTGGTGACAGTTCCACCGTAAACTGCATTGTTCACATCACCGGCATCATTTCCTATGAATTCAGATTCGCTTATCTCTACGTTGATGTTTCCATTGACATAGATGCATCCTCCATCAAGGTTCGCAACGCAATTTTCAAAGGTGGCTTTGCTGATAACTCCATTATTACCATTCCAATAGATTGCACCTCCACGACTTGCAGAAGAGCAGTTTATAAAGTTGCAGTTGAACACAGCACCATTCATAGCGCTCCAATAGATTGCACCGCCATTTTCTGCGCAATATCCGTTTATGAAGTTGATATTCTTTAAAGTGACGTTTGCAGCCTGAACCTTAAATATTCTTGATGTGTGGTTGGCATCAATAGTGTGGCCTTTGCCGTCAATGGTTATCGCTTTTGAAATGACAATTCCTTCATTGGATGATGATGCATCTTTAACATAATCCTTATTTAAGTTTAAAATGCCATTTTCAGGAGTGTTTGAGATTAAAGTGGATAGTTGTGAGAATGTGCCTGTGGAGTTGCTGTATACGTTGAATGAAGCGGTTTTATTTTCCGCCAGGACATAGTCATTACCTTCATAAGTTGCAGTCACATCATATTTTCCGATTTTTAAATTGTCTACATTGACACTTGCTTCGCCGTTTATGATGGTCGCAACAAGATTGGCATCTCCGACCTGAACCATGATGTTTCCATTTGCCTTTGTGTTAATTGTAAATGTGATGATGGCAGTTTCGCCTTCATCAATGTCAGCTGCATTGACTTTCAAATCGGCATTGGCTTTGGATGTGATATTACTTTCACCAAGCTTAACTGAATTTTTGTCGATTGGAGCATACTTTTTGTCACCTGCATAGGAAAGCTGAACTTCTTCATTTTCGTTCAAATTAACTCCTGTTATGGTGGCTCTGCCTCCTTCAAGAGTTTTTGTAAAGAACTGGTCACCTACCTTTACAATTATGTCTCCTGTTGCATCTTCATTGAGCTCTACTGTCAGCGTATCGGATGAATTGGAAATGTGAATAAATGATTTTGGCTTTGTAACTACAATATATTCGTTTGGTTCTTGATAAACAATAATGATAGATGTATAACGGCCATAATTTCCTTCATAAGTTATATAAAAATAATGCTTTCCAACACTTAGATTGGAAAGTGGTATTCTGGCCACGCCATTTTCCACATCTGCATCACCTAAACTTGCTGCAGATACTGTTCCATTAGCATCGATAGGCAAAGTAACTACTATATATTCATCATCGCCTACAACAATTTCATCTGGGTAAGTTACTGTCGGACATAGCTTTATACTAATCAAATCATCAAATAAATGGTATTTGCTATCATCGTATTTAAGATAGAATGTGTTAGAACCTATTTTGTAAAAATCATCTATGAAGACAGTTGACTTTCCGTTTATGACTTCAAACTGATTGAGGGTAATAATTTTGTTGATATTATTAATTTCCCTTTCTTGGCAGAGATACAGTATTCCATTAGCATCACTCGGCAGTTCAACAGTTAATGTTACATTTTCACCGAAATAAAGTTTTCTACTATAATAACCGCTGCCTGATTCTTCCAAATTATTGCCATATCCGCTGAGGTCCTTAATTGGAGGAACAATGCTAAATTGATATATATTTAAATAACCTGTAATGACTCGGCGTAAATCCTCATCATCAGGGGCATCGCTATCAAAAACGTATTTTGTTTCATCATAATCTATAATTCTGGCAAATATGTTATGGGTTCCATAATCTAAAGAAACATTCACCCTTGCATTGCCATCAACAATATCTACTGTTTGTATAGGTACTTCAGTATTATTGATGTCTTCATATACATATAACTTTCCAACAAAATCACTTGGAAGATTGGTGACAAATATTAAATCTTCGCCATACATCATGCTAGAATATCCTGTACTATTGGAATAGATTCCATGTTTTTCCCCAATGGATATTACTTCATATAATTCCGGATATTCATCCCCATCATAGCGCACAGTTATATTATATCTGCCTCTTTCCAAATGTGGAATGGTTAGATTGGCTGTTCCGTTAACAATCGGGACAATATAATCTTTGTCTGCAGTTACAATCAAATTTCCACTAACTTCTCTGGAAACTTCAAAATTAAAAGTGAGATTGTCTTCTCTAAAATAGTTATTATAATCGAAATTATTGCTTTGATGAAGATAATAACTTGCATTAACAGTATTATTCACAGATTTTGTCACATTTCCATTTGTATAGATTATCTTAACGTCATGGATGCCGCGAGGGATATTGGATATTATGGAATCATAGTATTGATTAGCATAGAAACTGTAATCACTATTAATAAATCCTATTTCAAATAGTTCATCATCAACAACGATTGAATAATGCCCTCCGTCATAGATTGACCTGATTGTAGCAATATAATCTCTATAATAATTTGAATTTCCAATACCTGCATATACGTTTTCATTAAGATCAATAATGACATCGGTTACTTCAAATGTGAGGGAGGCATTTGCAGGGTTATATATTTCATTTCCCAAATAATAAAATTCAATTGTGTGCTGTCCTAAATCCAAAGATGAAGAATTAGA
>NZ_CAJOJM010000062.1:0-6026 GCF_905234905.1 Methanobrevibacter sp. UBA188
ATTAATAATTTCATATCCCACAATAAAAATACACTGAAAATCCTTAAGGAATTAAAACCGCTATTGAAAAAACATTTTCCCAATTGTAATTATTCATTAGAGCTTTGTGAAAAATTAGGTTGGACAACAGAAACAAAATTACTATTAAATATAGAAGTTAGTGAAAAAATGTTTTTTAATGGAATGTTAAAGCATTTTAATGAAATTTACAAAGAAATAGAACCATTAATTGAAAATATTGAAAATACAGTTGTGCTGTTCCCAGTAATAAAAAACAAAGAATTTGAAAAGATGGATAACAATTCCGCAATAAATCTAATTGCACGAACAGCATACTTCAACAATTACAATGATGGAATAATTCAACGGGAAGTGAGTTTTAGAGAAATCCCTAAATCCCAACAGGAAAAGGAAATAATTGAATATTGCAAAACTCATGAAAATCCAAATATTTCAGACATTGTCTATGACCTGCAATTGCAGCTTTTTGATGTGGATGACATATTAACAGAACTGGAAGAAAAAGGAATTGAAATGAATGTTAAATATTAGGTGATTAGATGGGGACTTATGTTAAAAAAGGAGATAAAATTAAAGGAGAAAGGATACAATGTGAAGCAAGGAAAATTAGCAATCCTGTTCCCATTCCAAAAAGTGGCCGTCACAAAACGCAACAAATAGTTATACGAAACAATGCAGAATGTGTGATTAAAAAAGAATCAAAACATAATAAATAAAAAGAAAGTTTATAAGGACATTACTTATAAACTTATTTCAATCTTGTTTTGAATGAATTTGCATGTGCAAAGAATCCTTCATATTCAGCAATCGGGACTGAAGTTTTTGATAGCTCCTTAAGGCCTTCTTTTGTTAATCTTTGAACAGTCGGTTTTTTGATGAACGCCTCAGTTGAAAGACCGGAATACATTTTGGCTCCTCCTCCGGTAGGCAAAACATGGTTTGTTCCGGATCCATAATCTCCTGCAGCAACTGGTGAATATGAACCTAAAAATATTGAACCTGCATTGTTAATGTGTGATAATGTCTCGTCATCGTCTTTAGTGGATATGATTAAGTGTTCTGGAGCGTATTCATTTGTAACATAAATAGCCTCATCCATTGTGTTTGTGATAATGATTTTTCCGCTTTTAGACAATGACTCTTCAATAATTTCGCGCCTTGGAGCTATTTGGGTTAATTGATTAACAAATTCATCTGTTTTAATTGCCAAATCTTTGCTATCAGTTACCAGGAAACATGAAGCGTTTGGGTCATGTTCTGCCTGTGCCAAAATATCAGTTGCTAAAAATTCAGGATTTGCACTATCATCAGCCAATATCAACACTTCTGATGGACCTGCAGGAAACTCGATATCTACTTGACCATATACCAATTTCTTTGCTGCAGTAACGAATATATTACCTGGACCTACAATTTTTTCTACTCGAGGTATTGATTCGGTACCATATGCAAGTCCTGCAATTGCCTGAGCACCACCAACTTTGTAAATCTCATCAGCACCTGCGATGTCAGCTGCAACCAGAATTGCATCTAAAATTTTTCCATCTTTTTGAGGCGGAGTCACACAGACCACTTTTTTTACGCCAGCAATTTTTGCAGGAATTACAGTCATTAATATTGATGAAGGGTAAGCCGCACGACCACCAGGAATATAACATCCAGCAGAGTTAATCGGCCTTACAATTTGACCTGCAACTATTCCAGGATTTACTTCCAATTCCCATTCAGATGGAATTTGTTTTTTATGAAATTTTTCAATATTTGATGCGGCTTGTTTCAGTGCAACAAGTAATGAATCATCTAAAGTATCATAAGCCTCTTCAATTTCATCTTTGGATACTTTCAAATTTTCTATTGTAACCCCATCAAACTTCTCGGTATATTCACGAATAGCATCATCCTTATTTAATTTAACGTTGTTTAAAATATCAGAAACTATGTCCAGTACCTTGTTTACATCTTCTTCTGATCTTTTGATTGTTTCGGTTAAATCTATTTCAGAATAATTTAGTATTTCCATTTTAACACTACCTCATAATAGCGCCTGTATCTGCTGAGTGAACTAATTTTTGATATATTGCTAACCACCCATCAACATCACTTTCTGGGTGTTCAATAGATTTTAATCTTTCTTCAATTTCTGCATCGGAAAGTTCAACATTAATGATTCTATTGTTAATGTCAATTTCAATTATATCACCGTTTTGTATTGCGGCAATTGGTCCGTCTTCTCTTGCTTCTGGAGATACATGCCCTATGCAAGGCCCTCTTGTTCCACCGGAGAATCTTCCATCAGTTATTAATCCCACATCCTTGATGTTCATTCCAGCAAGGGCAGATGTTGGATTTAACATTTCACGCATTCCAGGACCTCCTTTAGGACCTTCATATCTGATTACGACAATATCTCCCTCTTCAATTTCATGGTCAAATATAGCCTTGGTTACATCTTCTTCAGAATTATAAACTTTTGCAGGGCCTTTAAGATGCATTAAATGGTCTGCTACAGCACCTTTTTTAACTACACTACCATTTGGAGCCAAATTACCTTTCAAAATAGCAATTCCACCATCTTCATGTACCGGACTGTCCAATGTATGAATGACATCAGTGTTTTTGTTTTCAACAGTTTCCAGGTTTTCCCTAATTGTTTTTCCGGTTACTGTCAATTGACTGGTATCGATTTTATCTCCTAAAGTTTTTAAAACCGCCTGAATACCACCGGCCAGGTGCAAGTCCATCATTGAATCTTCACCGGCAGGAGATATAAGTGTAATATGTGGAACTTCTCTTGATATCTTATCGAACAATTCCAAATCAACATCTATGCCATCAACTTCACTGGCAATGGCTGGAATATGTAATGCAGTATTGGATGATCCTCCCAAAGCCATGTCAACAGCGATAGCATTATTGAATGCCCCTTGTGTTAAAATATCTGATGGCCTGATATCGTCCTCAACAAGCTTTATGATTTGTTTTCCAGATTCAAATGCAATCTGATTGTTTTCATCTGTTCTTGCATGGGTTGTAGCACAGGTCGGAAGGGACAAACCAAATGTTTCTGTAATACATGCCATGGTATTTGCAGTAAATAGACCGGAGCAGCTTCCAGCTCCAGGACAGGCACATTTTTCAAGTTCTTTGACTTCTTCTTCAGACATTTTACCGGCAGAATAAGCACCAACAGCTTCAAATACAGTAATCAAATCTGCAGGTTTTCCATTATATTCACCGGATGCCATCGGTCCACCGGTAACTACAATTGAAGGTACATTTACTCTTGCAGCACCCATAATCATTCCAGGAACTACCTTATCACAACTTGGAATCAATACAAGCCCGTCAAATGCATGGCCTTTGGTCATGGACTCAACGGTTGCAGCAATTATTTCACGTGAAGGAAGGGAATATTTCATACCTTCATGATTCATACTGATTCCGTCACATACTGCCATGGTGTCAAATTCGAATGGAATACCTCCGGCAGCGATAATTCCTTCTTTTACAAACTCGACCAATTCCCTTAAATGGATATGGCCTGGAACAATGTCTGTAAAACTGTTAGCAATTCCGATGAATGGCTTTTTAAAATCGTCATCATCTAAACCGCAAGCTCTTAAAAGAGATCTGTGTGGAGCTCTTTGAATTCCTTTTTTAACATTATCACTTATCATTTAATCACACAATTTAATTTAATCATTAATATTTATCTCGTTCATGACTTTTATAATATTGTAAATGAAAAAAATGTTGAATATGATTTGTGATATGTAGATTAATCATTTAAATTAATAATATGAGAATGAGAACTACAATAATTATGAAAAAACCCATTATTAAAACAATGGAATTGTAGTAAAACTATGAAATTTTTAAACGTGCATATCATTAAACATGCATTAATGTTTTCATCAAAAAATAAAAAAAGTATGGGAAAATTAATTTCCCATTGTGTTTCTAATCTTTTCTTCTTAAAGTTACACCTGCAATTGTAAGGAGCGCTAAAAGAACCATTACAATTGGATTACCTGTAGCATGCATTTTTGGAGTTTGTGAAACACCATCTGCATTATGTTCTTCTTCTGGAGTATCATTGACCATTATATCGGCTGTGTCGTTGTTATTGGAAAGGTCACTATCATAAGTATCAGATGTGACACTTGCTTTAACAATTACAATACCGCTTTTCAATGCTTCAGTGTTAAGTATAAGAGTTACCTCTTCACCCGGAGCTAAATCTCCAATAGTCCAAATTCCAGTTTCAGGATCATAAGTACCTTTAGAAGGAATGAAATCTAAAAGTCTTAATTCATCAGGTATTTCAATAAATGCATTAGTGTTAACTGCTGTGTCAGGACCGTTATTTACAACTGTGATAGTGATTTTAACTTTATCACCAACAGTTACATCAGTCCTATCAGGGTCAACAGTGATTACTAAATCCGCTTCTGGAGGAACTGTAATTGACTCATTGCAGTGATTATTTGCTTCATTAGGGTCATATGTGTCTGAAGTGACATCCGCCAAATTAACTATTATCTTATTAGTAGTTGCTACTAAAGTTTTAATTTTTAAAGTTACAGACTGTCCACTTGACAAATCTCCTACATTCCAAATTCCAGTTTTATAATCATAATTATTCAATGAATCATCTGAAACATAAATTAAACCTTCAGGTAATTTATCTGTTACTACAGTGTTTATTGCAGTATCTGCACCCTTGTTAGTAACAGTTATAGTCCAAATGATGTTATCGTTTTTATGTGGGATTGTATTAGAGACTGATTTAGTTATTTCTAAGTCAGCTTCGGGCACGACAATTAATGAATCATCATTATGATTATTACTTTCATCCGGATCGTAGGTATCTGATTTAACTTTAACATTATTTACAATAGTCACATTGGAAGCGTCCACTAAAGTTTCAATCCATATTGTAGCAGTTTCTCCACTTGCAATATCTCCAATAGTCCATACACCGGTTTCAGGGTTGTATGCTCCAGTTGAATTATCTGTAATGTAAATTAAACCTTCAGGCAATATATCAGTTGCAATCGCATTAACAGCAGTATCAGGCCCATCATTAATGACTGAGATGTACCATTTTACAGTATCCTTATTATGACAATCTATTGGATTAAAGATGTCAATTATTAAATCAAAGTCATTTAATTTAATCACAAATAAATCTGCAACTGGAATAGGATTGATAGTACAGTCAACAGTTGCGTTAGTACCATGAGGACCGACAACAGTTAAATTGTTAGTCAAATCACCAATATCATCAACAAAGACTTTAACAGTTATTACAGCACTGGATTTGGCTGAAATATTTGTAATGGTCCAAGTAATAACTTGACCGTCTACAACTTCTTTAATCAAATCAGCACCATCGACTTTTAAAGTTTCATTAAATATTAAGCCAACTGGTAAACTGTCTATAACAATCAACTCATCGACATAGGCATTATTTCCAGTGTTTTTGATTGTTAGATAATATTCGACAAATTCCTTATTGTACGGTTTTGTAGTATTTACTGTTTTTTCAGGGACAGGTAAAGGCACGATTTCGACTGTTTTATTTGCATCGTTGTTAGTGTAATCCCAGTCTTTCTCATCACAAGATGCGTTAACATTATTTGTAATGTCACTTGCAGGAGTCTTAGCATAGGAATTAATCACTAAAGTTACATTTGTTCCATTAGCCAAATTAGGAATGGTCCAAACACCGGTTTCATTATCATAAGTACCGCCAGTAACAGTACAGTTGATAAATTCAAACTCTTCAGGAAGCAATTCGCTTAATTTGACATTTGTTGCATTGGTACCGTTGCCCGCATTGGATATGGTTATTGTCCAGACAGCAACATCATCAACAAAGTACTCATCCTTATCACTGGTAATTTCAACTGACACGTCGACAATAGGAACAGGAGTAATAGTACAATTGACCATGTTTGTAGAATTACGAGGACCTTTAACAGTTAAATTATTAGTCAAAT
>NZ_CAJOJM010000062.1:6075-6540 GCF_905234905.1 Methanobrevibacter sp. UBA188
GTTAAAGCCCAAGTAACAACCTGACCATCAACGGTTTCCCTAATCAAATCAGCACCAACAATGTTAAGTGTTTTAATGAATTCTAAACCTTTAGGCAAACTATCAATAACATCAAACTCATCAACATAGGTATTATTACCTAAATTCTCAACAGTTAATGTATATTCTACATATTCGTGGTAATATGGAGTACTATTGGAAACTGTTTTAACAGGTTTATGGAATGAAACAATCTCAACAGTCAAATTAGCCTTATTGTTAGTGTAATTCCACTCTTTTTCATCACAAGATGCGTTAACATTATTAGTAATGTCACTTGCAGGAGTCTTAGCATGAGCATGAATCACTAAAGTTACATTAGTGCCGTTGCCCATTTGTCCAATATCCCAAATACCAGTATCAGGATCATAAGTAGTACCATCAGGAGCCACATGATCCATATATTCAAACTCTTCAGGAAGCAAC
>NZ_CAJOJM010000063.1:0-14339 GCF_905234905.1 Methanobrevibacter sp. UBA188
GAAAAAACTGAAGAGGTTTTCCTGACTATCAATGGCATTCCATATTACAGAAGTGGGGACTATGCTATTGAACTTCCAAATGGTGAAATCGATATTAAAGGAAGAATTGACAATCAGATTAAACTCAGGGGATTAAGGATTGAAATTGGTGAAATTGAAACCAATATTGGTCAATATCCGGATATAATGCAGGCTGTTGTTGTAATTAAAGAGATTAACAATGCTGATCATTTATGTGCATATTACACTGCTAATGGTGAAATTGACACTGATGATTTAAAAGAGTTTTTAAAAGACAGGCTTACTAATTATATGGTTCCAACCGTGTTCATGCAGCTAGATGAGATGCCGCAAACACCAAACGGCAAGACAGACCTGAAACAACTGCCTGAACCTCAACTTAAATTGGCTTTGGTGATGCCTGAAACTGAAACAGAAGAAAAATTATATGATATCGTTTCATCCATTGCAGATGTTGATGAATTTGGTGTTACAGATGACTTATACGCTATTGGTTTTACTTCATTGTCATTAATGAAATTAAATTCCATAATCTATGAGCAAATGGGTGCTAATTTAGACGTTTCCATATTGTTCAATGAGCCAACAGTTAAAAACTTTGCAATAGAAATTGATAATTCATCTGAAAAAGAGGCAGGTCTTCAAAAGATTATTGAATCAGCTAAAGGCATGGAGTATTATCCATTGACTGAAAATCAATTGGGTATTTACTATGAATGTAAGCAAAATCCTGATGTGATTAAGTATACAATGCCTACAACAGTAAAATTTGGCAGTGATGTTGATGCAAATAAACTTAAACAAGCAATTGTTGATACTATTGAAGCCCACCCATATCTTAAAACAAGAATTGTAAATCATGATGGTGAATTAAAACAGAAAAGATGTGATGATGCACCAATAGATGATATTGAAATTGTTAAAGTCGATAGCATTAGTGATGAAGACATTGTTGGAAATGACGTTGGCCCAATCTCAATAGAGGATAGTCAATTGTTCAAATTCAAAATATATGAAACTCCTGATGAAGTTGTATTATTCTCAGATTTCCACCATATAATTACTGACGGAGTATCTCAAAACAATTTATTTAGAGATATAGCTGATATCTATGAAAATAGGGATATGTCTGAAGAAATAATTGATGGTTATGTTTACAGTATTCTGGAAAAAGATGCTGAAAATAGTGAAATATATCAATCAGCAGAGGCATTTTTCGATGATAAGTTAACTCAGGGAATAGAATCCACAGTTCTAACTCCGGACCTTAATGGAAATCCTGATGAGGGTAAAATAAAAAATGTTTCTGATACTATTGATTCAGAGTTAATTGATGAGTTCTGTAATGATAATTCCATAAGTAAAAATGCTTTGTTTATCGCAACTACCATTTTAAATCTAAACAAATTCACATTTAGTGACAAAACATTAATAACAACAATATTTAATGGAAGATCAAGTCCAAGTTATTTCAATACTCAAGGATTTTTGGTAAAAACTGTTCCGTTTATAATCAATAATGAAAACAGGCAGGTGTCAGTCAGAGATTTCATTAGATCTATTGACCAAACTTGGAAAGAAACCTTAAGAAATACTGCATATCCATATATTAAAATTGCTGAGAAATATCAATTAAAACCTGAATTCTTCTACAATTATCATGAATTCCTGGAATCAGATGAAATTATAATAAACAATAGAGAGTACATTCCTCAGGAGTTAGCTGGGTTTGATATGGTTACAGTTGAATCTAAAATCAATTTGGCTATTTATGATAATGGTGATGAATTTAATGTTATCATGGAATATAATGACCAGTTATACAGTGAAGATTATGTTAGAACATTCATACAATCCATGAAAAACATTTTAGTCCAGTTCCTTGAAAATGATATTGACAGTTGCAGAATCTGTGATGTAAAATTAAAAGATGATGTTGAATCACATGAATTTATTGATGTGGAAATTCCATTTATCCATAAACGCTTTGAAAAACAGGTTGATGAAACTCCTGAAAACATTGCATTAGCTGCATGTGATGGTTCATTTAACTATAGTGAACTTAATCAAAAAGCAAATCGTGTTGCTAATGCCCTTATAAACAGGGGAATCAAAGCTAATAGTAATGTGTTGGTAATGCTTCCACGGGACAGCAAACTTATTTCAGCCATTTTGGGTGTTTTAAAAGCAGGATGTGCATTCATACCTATTGATATAAACTATCCTAAAGGCAGGATTGATTATATTTTTGAAAACAGTCAGGCAGATTATTTAATAGCTGATGGAGTTATTGAAAATTCAATCGATATTAATGAATTGCTCGAAGAGACAAATACCTCAAATCCTCAAGTTGAAATTAATCCGGATGATTTGGCTTATATGATTTACACTTCAGGTTCTACAGGAAATCCTAAGGGAGTAATGACCAGCCATATGAATATTACAAATCTGTTCTCAAAAAGTGAGGATAGTGTAATTTATAATGCATATTCAAAAATGAAAAAGACCCTTGCCCTTTCAACAGTATCTTTTGATGCATTTTTACTTGATTTCATGCCATTAACCTTCGGTTTGGAAATGGTGTTGGCTAACGATAGTGAAATAAAAAATATTAAGGAATTGGCGGAGTTAGTTAAAAGAGAAAAACCGGATTCACTTACATTTTCTGCACCATCAAGATTTAAACAATACTTGGAATATGAGGAATTCGCCAAACAAGTACCTAACTTCAAGTATATTGGTGTTGGTGGAGAAATGGTGCCTCAAGACCTAATTTCACGACTTTTAGAGTATCCAAATTTAGAAGTGTACAATATTTACGGTCCAACTGAAACAACAGTAACATGTAATACTCATAAACTTTCCGATGCTGAAAATATAACTGTTGGAAAAGCTCTGCACAATTGCATAACTGAAGTTAGAGATATTGACGGTAAATTGCTGCCTTATGGTGTAATGGGAGAATTGTACATTGGGGGTAAAGGTGTATCTAGAGGATACTACAATATGGAAGAAAAAACCAAAGAGGTATTCCTATATATTAATGATATTCCATATTATAGAAGTGGAGACTATGCTATTGAACTTCCAAATGGAGAATTAGTAATAAAAGGAAGAATTGACAATCAAATTAAATTAAGAGGATTGAGAATAGAACTCGGTGAAATTGAATCCAATATTGCCAAATTCCCACATATTAAACAGATTGCTGTTGTAATTGAGAAAATCAATAATGTTGAACATTTATGTGCTTATTTCACAGCCGATGAAGAGATAGATATAAATCTCTTGAAAAGGTATTTGGGAAATAAATTAACTGAATATATGGTTCCAACTGTATTTATGCAGCTTGATGAGATGCCAATATCTCCAAATGGTAAAACAGATATTAAAAGACTTCCAAAACCAAAATTAAATCTAGATTATGTTGAAGCTGAAGGTGAAACTGAAGAAAAATTAGTTGAACTTGTTGCATCCATTGCCAATACAGATAAATTCGGTACAACAGATGATTTATATGAATTGGGTTTCTCTTCTTTAACATTAATGAAATTAAACTCAATGATTTTCAATGAAATGAATGTTAATATTGATGTAACATCATTGTTCACAAATCCAACAATAAAATCGCTTGCAGATAAAATTGACAATAACATCGAATCTGAAATAGACGTGGATGAAATTATTGAAACTGCAAAAGATATGGAATATTTCCCATTGACCTCAAACCAAATGGGAATTTACTATGAGTGTTTGCAAACTGAAAAAATCAAATACACCATGCCTTTTGCAATAAGATTTGAAAGCAGTATTGATCCTAATAAACTTAAAGATGCTGTTATTAAAACTGTTGATGCACATCCATATCTCAAAACTAGAATTATTAATATGGATGGCGGAAAAATATTCCAAAAAAGATGCGATCATGCTGAAATTGAAGAAATAGAAATTGTTGAAATAGATTCCATTAGTAATGAAGAAATAATGGAGAGGGACATAAAACCTATTCCATTAGACAATAATCAATTATTTAGATTTAAAATATATAAAACACCAACAGAAACAATATTATTCATTGATTTCCATCATATTATTACGGATGGAGTATCTCTGGGCATTTTCTTCAATGATTTGACCAAAGCATATAACAATGAAGAAATCGAAGCTGAAATAATTAATGGATTTGAATATAGTTTGATTGAAGAGAAAGCATCTGTTAGTGAAGTTTCTGAGAAATTCTTCAAAAAACAATTTAGCCAAGACATTGAATCAACAGTTTTAACTCCAAATATGAATGGTAATCCAGATATTGGAAATATTAAACTTATTTCAGACCAAGTGGGTTCTGATTTTGTCAAACACTTCTGTAAAGACCATTCAATAAGTTCAAACGTTTTATTTATGGCAGCTACACTTTTAAGCCTTAATAAATTTACATTTAGTGACAAATCATTAATTACAACAATATTCAACGGTAGAGCAAACCCAAATTATTCAAATACTCAGGGAATGTTGGTTAAAACGTTACCTGTTATTGTAAATGGTGAAAATCGTGACATGTTGGTTGAAGATTACATTAAAATAGTTGATAAAGCATGGAAAGATGCATTAATTCATAGCGATTATCCATACACAAAACTTTCAGAAGAATATCAATTAAAACCAGAATTCTTCTATGCATTTCATGAGTCCTTAAGTAATGATATTGAACTTAATGGTGAATCTTATGAAGCAGTTGACCTTGATGGTACAGTTTCAACTGATTATAAAATAAACTTGGACATTTATGATGATGGGGAAATTATTACTCTGTATTTGGAATATAATGACCAAATATATACTGAAGAGTATGTCAATCTCTTCCTGCGTTCAATTAAATATATTTTATTCCAATTCTTTGTTAATGATATGGATAAGCTAAAACTAAATGATATTGAATTGATGGAAGGGGAAATCCCTGAATTTGAAGAAATCGACACTCCAATTTTACATAAGCGCTTTGAAAAACAGGTTGTTGAAAAAGCAAAAGATGTGGCATTGGTTGCAAGTGATGCTACTTTAACTTATTCTGAGTTAAATGAGAAAAGTAATAAGATTGCAAATGCATTAATCAGGCGAGGTGTAAAGCCTAAAAGTAATGTTCTTATAATGCTTAAAAGGGACAGTAATTTAATTGCTTCCATTTTAGGTGTGCTGAAAGCAGGCTGTGCATATGTTCCTATTGATCCAGAATATCCTCAGGAAAGAATCAATTACATTTATGAAAACAGTCAGGCGGATTACATCATAAGCTATGAGACTTCTGATAATTCTATTAATGTCAATGAACTTCTTGAAGAGGGTATTACTATTAATCCGAATGTTGAGGTTCTTCCAGATGATTTGGCTTATATGATTTATACTTCAGGATCTACAGGTAATCCTAAAGGTGTGATGATTAGTCATAAAAACATCTGTAATCAGGCTCAAAACCCTAAATCCACTTATGATAGTTTGCTTTGTATTACAACTATCTCTTTTGACGTGTCTGTTGATGATATATTGACATCTCTTTCAAATGGATTGAAATTGATACTTGCTGATGATATTCAAATCAAAAATGTTCTTGAGCTTATCAAATTGATTGATGAGAATAAACCTGAAGTTTTAGAAATTACTCCTTCAAGACTCGCTTCTTATCTTGAGGTAAAAGACTTCTGCAATGTTATATCATGCTTAAAGAGTATTTTCCTTGGTGGAGAGCAGTTTTCAGCTAAAGTTTATGAAGATTTAAGAAAATACAGTGATGCAGTTATTTATAATAGTTATGGTCCAACAGAAACAACAATCACTTCAAACAACAAAGAAATCACTGATGTAAACGATTTGACTGTGGGTCCTCCTTTAACCAATTATGTCACTGATGTTCGTGACATAGATGGCAAATTGGTACCTTATGGGGTATGAGTGTTGGAAAAGGATACTACAACATGCCAGAAAAAACCAAAGAATCATTCTTAACTATCAATGGCATTCCATATTACAAGAGTGGAGATTATGCTATCGAACTTCCGAATGGTGAAATCGACATTAAAGGAAGAATCGACAACCAAATAAAATTAAGAGGATTAAGAATAGAAATTGGTGAAATCGAAACCAATATTGGTCAATATCCAGATATAAGGCAGGCTGTTGTTGTAATTAAAGAGATTAACAATGTTGATCATTTATGTGCATATTACACTGCTGAAGGTGAAATTGACAGTGACGATTTAAAAGAGTTTTTAAAAGACAGGCTTACTAACTATATGATTCCAACAGTGTTCATGCAGCTAGATGAAATGCCTCAAACACCAAATGGAAAAACGGATATTAAAAAACTTCCGGAACCAAAAATGGATTTGAATTATGTGGCACCAAAAACAAAACTTGAACAGGAAATTTGTGCAATATTCTCATCCATATTGAATTTAGAAACTGTTGGTGCAGAGGATAATTTCTTTGAAATTGGTGGAACATCACTTATTGCATCAAAATTAATAATTGAACTGCTTAAACAGGGATATACTGTAAGATATG
Organism: Methanobrevibacter sp. UBA188; assembly: GCF_905234905.1. Classification (NCBI taxonomy): domain Archaea; kingdom Methanobacteriati; phylum Methanobacteriota; class Methanobacteria; order Methanobacteriales; family Methanobacteriaceae; genus Methanobrevibacter; species Methanobrevibacter sp. UBA188. The sequence continues at coordinate 6,580 of NZ_CAJOJM010000063.1, forward strand.
ATGATATATTTAAGAAAAAGACTCCTAGAGCATTAGCGAAATTATTGTCTGGAGAAAGCGATTCCGAAGAGGAGTTGAATATAGAAGATGACATCATCAAAAACTATGATTACAGTGAAATCAATAAACTTCTTGAAGAAAATACATTGGAAAGCTTCTTCGGTGGTGAAAACTTAGAATTGGGCAATGTCCTGTTGACAGGAGCCACAGGATTTTTAGGAATCCATATTCTATATGAATTCATCAAAAATGAGGAAGGAAAAATCTATTGTATGTTGAGGAAAGGCAAATTTGATTCATGTGAAGAACGGTTAATTGATGTGATGAATTATTACTTTGATGAAGATTTCACTGACCTCATAGGGTCACGTATCATCATAATCGAAGGAGACATAACTGAAATTGATGACTTTAAAAAACTTGAGAATGAACCGATTGATACAATAATAAATTCAGCAGCACTTGTAAAACACTATACTGCTGATGATTATATATTTAGGGTAAATGTCGATGGTGTAATCAATGGAATTAAGTTCGCCCAAACAAGGAATAACATAAAATATGTGCAAATATCAACAATCAGTGTTCTTTCATCATACTCTTTATATGAAGATGAATATCCAAATCAGGAATATTGTGAAAGAACATTATATTATGGACAGGATTTGGAAAATAAATATGTATGCAGTAAATTTTTAGCTGAAAGGTCAGTTTTACAAGCGGCGACTAAAGGACTTTCAGTAAAAATAATTAGGGTAGGAAACTTGATGAGCCGTTACTCAGATGGTATGTTCCAGAAAAACTATGATACAAATGCATTTTTAAATAACATAAAAACCATTAAAAAACTGGGAGCGATGAATCCTACAATGGCTAATGAAAAGGTTGACATGAGTCAAATCGATTATGTTGCAAAAGGAATACTTGCATTGTCAAAGACTCCGGAGAAATCCAGAGTATTCCATTGTATGAATAATCATTATATTTCCCTTAGAGAAATTATCGATGTATTAAATACATTCAGATATGGAATTGCCGAAGTGGGTTTCGAAATATTTAAACAGATTTACGAACATAACATTAATGATACTATACAAGGTATTATAACTGCCGATTTTTCAATTGATGATTTTGATGAAGAAGACGATTTCGAAGAGAATGTAGAAATTGATCAGACTGTTGATATTCTTCAATCATTAGGATTTGATTGGCCTATACCTGATAAAATGTATCTTAAAAGATTATTCGATTATTTAAACAAATTCAATTATTTTGAATGAAGGTGAATAGATGTCAAATGAAATTATTACTCATAAATTCCGAGAATTGCTGTTGCCGTCATTGCTTATAGCAATGGCTTTAAACATAGCTTCAGTTGTTGATGCAAGTTTTGTATCAACATTCATCGGACACAATGCACAAGCAGCTTTACAGGTTTTAGAACCTTTGGTATTGTTAATCACAATATTTGAATGGTTATTTGGATTGGGAGGTCAAATTTTAGCTTTAAATAAAAAGGCGGAATTTAATGCAGATGGAAGCAATCATTATTTCACAACTTCAATGCTTGCAACAATTGTTCTATCAATTTTGATTTTATTAGTATGTTTTTTATTTAAAGATGCCTTAATTAATCTATTGCATCCAACTGCTGGATCACTACCTTATGTAAATGCATATAGTGTATATTTATTCATTTGTTTCCCAATTGCTACTGTATTAGGTGTTTTATGTCAGTTTATTCGTGTTGATGGACAACCAAATTTTGCTTCAGGAGTAATTATTCTTGTAAATATTATCAATATAATTTTAAATTATGTGTTCCTTGGTATCTTTCATATGGGCATTGAAGGAGCATCACTTGCAATGTTGATAGGTTATATTATTGGAGCAATTTGCACTTTAAAATATCATTTTGATTCAAAAAGAACCTTCAGATTCGTTTTATCCAAATTGAAATTCAAGACTTGGATTGCCTCAACAATTGAAATAATTAAAATAGGTCTTCCAGGCGCAAGTATGGGTTTTTTTAATGTATTACTGGTCTATATCATGAATTTGATTGTCAGTGGCGTTTTAGGAGAACTGGGTTTGGATATATTCAATGTATGTGTGAGTGCATTGTTGTTAATAAGTATCTTAATCATGGGATTCGCCGAAACATTATCTTCCATTGTTCCTATTTATTATTCGCAAAATGATTTTTATAACTTGAATCATATTGTGCGAAATTCACTTATAATAACATTAGTCTGTTCACTGGTATTTACTGTATTTCTGTTAGTATATCCTGATGGATTATTGATGTTTTTCAAACTTCATCAAATGCCTAATGACGGATTGGTGGAAAATGCGATTAGGTTATACTCATTAGCATTCGTACCTATGGCATTTTCAACTATGTTGTTGTTTTATTATGAAGGAATTGAAAGAACTGTGGAATCCGGGATCATTACAATCATTTCAGAATTTCTAGGGCCGTTAATGTTTACCTACTTATTGTATCCCTACATTGGCATCAACAGTGTCTGGGTATCTTTCCCGTTAGGTTTTATTCTATCGATAGTTGCTGTTGCCGTTTATGTAAAAATAATTGAAAGAAATGACGATGAATATTTTGGTCTGTTTTTCATTAGAAAGGGATTAATCGAAAAAACTAGAAATTACACTTTAGAAAGCAAAAATGATGATGAGAAATCTGAAATGTTCAGTCATTTAGAGAATTTGAATGCGGATAATTCATCTATTGAAACATTAGATAAGATAATAAACACCATTTTTGATTCAAACAATGGAAAGGTGCATGTTGAAATATTATTGATTGACTATGGTGATAAGATAACTATCAATATGAAAGATGAAGGGGATCGCGAAGTAATGAAAGGTATTGAAAAATCCTTTTCGCAAGATAACCTCAAAGTTAGTGAAGTTATGGGATTCAATAATATAGAATATGTAATAGAAGCTAACTAATTTTCTTTATTTTTTTTCATTGAATATTTTAAATATTTTATTCAATGAAAAAAATTAAAAAGAAAACTTTCTTACCATTAGAAGTATTTTTAAAAATAATCATTCCTAGTTAAATGATAGATAGTATTACGCAAAAGAAGATTTCTAAAAAAAGAATAATGATTTTTTAAGAGATTAATGATTCATATAAAAAGAAAAAATGGTTTAATGTTATCCATCTGCATACAATAAACCGATAGCTCTGTATAAGAACAGCAGCATAAATGGTATTCCGACAAAAATAGCGATGAAAACACCAATATATGGAATTAAACCGATTAGTCCTATGATGAGTAATAAAACAAATGCTATTATATAAATTACAATCAATGTAACTATAATCTTTATTAAACCGACTTTTGACATGTCTCTTAGTATTTGTCTGAATCTCAGACCTTCGGTTCCGCTTCCGGTTTTTGCAAATCTTACCAGTCCTGTAAATGACATCAATGAAAATATGATAAATAATATAATTGCAACAATTAAAGTAATGGTTAGCGCATTTGTGAATGTGTTCATTGTTGTTTTCGGAACTGCAGCCATTATTGTAGTCAAATTGTTTGCATTCTTAGACATTGCATCAATGCTGATATATACGATTTTAGTGAATGAGGTAAAAAGTCCGGTTGCCGAAGCGACAATTATGGTAATAATCGCAGGTATAATGAAATAGATTATATCCAAAATCAATGCTTTAATTCCATTTACAAATTGTTTTACATAATCAAAATCCGGAAGTGTGTCATCACCATCAGCCCCACTTTTAATGACCTCAACACAATACCCTAAAACTATAATTGCAACAATTAAAGTAACAAGGGTCAAAATGAGGGATAAAGTATTATCTTTAACGCCATATGACGGAAGAACTGTTGATAAACTCATAATAATAATTAAAGCACAGAATATTAAAAATTTTCGAGTATCGCTAATAGGAAATTTAATAGCATCCATTATAATTTCACGTAAATTCATATTTATCACATAACTTAACTGCTTGATAAATATATATTTTTAGATAATAGTATTTAAAATTTAAAGTATGTAACTATTCAAACTAACAGTGTAAGTCAAGTTATTCGACTTAATTGCCATAAGATTATATAGATGAATAAATATAGAGGCATAATATGAACAAAAAAATAGTTGCATTGATTCTTGTAATATTTATTTCATTTTGTTTTTTAAGCATTGTCGTAGCAGACAGTGCCCTACATAAGGATAACCATACAAATCATGACAAAACAATCGATAAAGATAAAAAAGTCGATAACAATAAAGTAGATAAAAATAAAAAAACGGACAAGAACAAGACAACCGATAAAAACAAAACGAAGAATAAGCCCAAAGGGAACTTTATTTTAGCTTTGGGAAGTGGAAATGACATCATGTTCAGTGATGGATTTAGAGGATTTATTCTTGATCATTCAAAACCTCCTGCAAAGTCAGGGGATGAATTCAAACGTGCCTCTGCATCACATGCCGGAAATTCGAATACTCTGAAGAAAGGCATAATCGATAGCTACATGGATGATTCAACTGACCATATTGAATCAAAAATGAATGATTCTACAAAAAACGGATCTTCCAGTTCTAAGGCCCGTGAATCGGCTGCGGCATCATATGGATCAATAGGAGACCATGATGTCGTTAAGATAAATGACCATACTGAAGCTATTTTTGATTTTGAGGTTTTAACATCTGTATCAGGTAATGTATCAGATTATTTTGCATATAAAGTATCATTTAGAAACATTGAAAACCAAACCAATAATACTAATGTAACAAATACAACAAACGTTACCAATACAACCAACATTACAAATTTAACTCAACCAATGGATAACCAAACAAATGCCACATTTCTAAAAGGATTATATGATTATTTGGCTTTCCTTGCAAATTTACTCTTTAATGCATGGAAACCTATTATAAGTACATTACTAAATAACTTTTTAATGCTTTACAATGCTCTGGGAGAGTTGGTAAATCTGTTTGCAACCTTTTTGAGTGACCTTCAGGCTTTGATGGATGCTCTTGGAGAACTTTTAAAGATGCTTGAATCGTTATGGAAAGAACTTGATGGACTTTTAAAATTATTAGCTATTCTAATGAATCTCATTCAACAGCTTTTGGATTTAATTCAGGCCATAATAGATTTCATTTTGCAACTTATTGATGCTATTATCGCATTGTTAATGGAACTTTTAGAATGGTTGTATGCGTTAATACAGTTCCTTATAGATTTAATCAATCAACTCATAGCATTAATTCAGGCGATTTTAGCATTCTTGAAAGCACTTGGCAGTTTCCTGATTAATGTCATTGAAAGTGCAGTAATTATAATAACTACATTCGTGATTATTACAATTGGAGCATTTGTTTACAACAGAATAAGATAATCTTCATCTTATTTCTTTCTTTTTTTGGATGTATTCTTGGTTAAATATCTAAATTATACATATTAAAATTCATGAACAGTCTCTTCTGCAGTTGATGTTGTTCGATACATTTCTGGATTCATGTTAGTTATAGGTATTTTTAAATAATATCTTAACCAAATTAATAATCATTACAGAATGGGAGGTGACATTGTGGCTAATGAGAAAATTGCAGGGTTATTATATATAATCTTGGGTTTACTGTTGATTATTTGTCCAGTATTTTCATCTGAATTTCTTTCTATATGTATTGGTTTTGCTTTAGCAGGTTTGGGTATTGCGACAATAAGTAAGGGTATTCTTTTTAGAAATGAGATAAGTAGTGCTTATTCATTTTTGGCTATAGCTATTGGATTTATTTCATTGTTATTTGGAATTTTGTTTATATTCTTTATAAATGCTTTAACATTCCTTGGATCTCTACAATTCTATATTGTTGGAATTATAATGATGGTATATGGATTAATGGGAGTGTTCTTTTTAGATGCTAAACATAAAATTTATTCAATCATTGTTTTAATTTTAGGCATTTTGGTTGTTATATTTGCGGCATTTTTAGCATCACAACCGATTTTAATAGCTATACTTATTGGAGTCGCATTAATTATAGAAGGTGTATTCCTTTTTGTTATGGGTAAAAGCATGAAATTAATTGAACAAAAATGAATAATTTTTCTTAATATTGTATGATGAGATATGGTTCTCATTAATTTTTTTTTGATTATTTTTCCTTTAATTCCACATACTATGTATTTTTTTATATATTAAATCCTAATTCGACAAGCACTAAAAAAAGAAAAAATCAGTAGATGTTAATACATCTACTTAATGGTTAGTTTTGCCTTTACTGTTTTTGTTTTGTAGTATTTGCTACCATTATATTATAACTGTAGTAAATTTACCTTTTTTGGTCAATTTGGTAATCTTAAAAATTGATTTACCATATTTATTAGTTGTTGCGTGATATGTTTTACCATTGACCTTTAATGTGATTTTTGTTTTTTTCATTGCCTTGTTTTTGTTGGTTTTTAAAGTTACCTGATATTTTTTGGTTTTAACAGTTCTTTTAAATGACTTTGCCTTGGCAGTCAGTTTTGGGGTTGCCTTCAGTATATAATTACATGATTTTAACGTTGAAAAGGAATTTGTCTTCATTATACAAAAAATCAAAAAATAATCATATAATTTTCAATATGGATTGACCATCAAAATAATTAATAAATCCATTAATTAACTTGATTATATTCTAATTATTTATAATTTGATGATGTGTTTCTTTAAATTAATGAAGATAATAATAAAAATAATTTACTTTCAAACTTTAAATATATATCAACTAATATCTAAAACAATTTTCTATTAACTTTGTATGTTAATGTTTATTTTTTTATGTTTCACAATCAAAAAATTGGGTTATATCTTTAAATGTATTAGTTTAGATTTGCATTGAGTGTATAGGTGATTTTAAATGGTTATTTGAATGTGAATAAATGAATTATAATCCTAGACATAATTCTAAGCTTTTAAAACTGTTTCCACATTAATTAACTATAAAATTACTTTTTGAATTTTTTAAGGAATACTATCGTTGTAATTGCTGTTGCAATAATTGAGATTATATTGGATATCATTGAAGGCAATCTTAAACCTTCCGGCGCTTGTAGAATATATGCAAATGCAATTAAAGTACACACGATTGCAGGTATGAATGAAATAATGTAGTGCTTTTCCGTTTTCATCAGATATACAGTTGCAGAATATAATACTACTGTAGCTACAATTAATTGAGACCAAGCAAAATATCTCCAAATTAAACTAAAATCAATAAATGTCAATCCGAATGATACAAAAAACAATGGTAATGCCACTTTAAGTCTTGAAATTAGTTTTTTATGGTCGAGATGAAGTTGGTCAGCAATTGTTATTCTTGCACTTCTAAGTGCTGTATCTCCGGATGTGATTGGGCATATTACAACTCCTATAATGGTTAGAACTAAACCGACAGGACCTACCAATACTGATGCCATTTCATTAACTGCCACTGAAGGAGATGCGCTATAAATTGCTGCAAGTTGGGGTTGGCTGTGGAAAAATGCCATTGCAATAGCAGCCCAACAAAGAGCAACTAAACCTTCTAAAACAATAGATCCAAAAAATACTGGTCTTGCGTCATTTTCATTTTTTATCTTAATAGTGAAAGAATACTCCGACCTCTTTAAGGTCGGGGATGAATTTCACAAAAAGGCATCTGAAGATATTAGTTTTCAAATGCTCTCTCTATTTCTTTATATATTATTTATTATTTAA
>NZ_CAJOJM010000064.1:0-551 GCF_905234905.1 Methanobrevibacter sp. UBA188
GTTAAATCAATTTTTAAACGAATCTAAAAAAGAATTGCCTTACTTGGAGGAAACAGAGTCCACCAGTCTTCAACAGGCACGTGATGATTTGCATAAAGCGTTTAAAAACAATTTTAAAAGCAAAAGGCATAATCCTCCAAAATTTCACTCTAAAAAGAAAACACGACCTAGCTTCAGACAAACTATCCGAAAAGACAAATGACCAGTAGAAAACAACACACTAACTTTAAGAAAACACGGAAAAGTAACCTTCAGCACAAGCATAGAATACCTGGATTTATTAAACAGTCCCAACACAAAATTCAACAACATTACAGTATATTATGATGGTTTAAACCACTATGCAGCATTCAACATTGAAACTGATGTACCAGAACAACTGCCATTAACAGAAGAATACATTGGATGTGATATCAATTCCAACAAAAATGGATGGCTAGTCACAAGCGAAAGACAAAAAGAATTCTTTGATGTTGACCATGACAACCAAATGATCAAACACATCAACAGATTAATGTCCAAATGCAGAAACATGAGCAGACGATGGAAAA
>NZ_CAJOJM010000064.1:635-8600 GCF_905234905.1 Methanobrevibacter sp. UBA188
ATTAATGTCTAAATGCAGGAAAGGAAGCAGGCGATGGAAAAAACTAGAAAAAAGACTACAAAAATGGTACAACAAAAGAACAAACCAATTAAATGACTACATTGAAAAACTAACCTACAACCTAGTCAAAAAATACGACACCATAGTCTTTGAAAAAAACTACTCTACTATCAAAATTTTAATCGGAGGAGAACAAAACATGATATTTCCTCTATCGCGATTCATAAAAAGACTAAAAGACAAATTTCAACTCTACAAAAGCGAATCCGATGGCGTACAATTCGTAAAACCACACAACACAAGCCGAACATGCCACCACTGCGGACACATAAACAAAGAGTTAAAAGTCAAAACACGCAACTGGAAATGTCCAAAATGCGGAAAAATACTTGATAGAGACATAAACGCAGCAATTAATATTCTAAACCGCTGGTTCAACGGGGATTTGCCTGAAAAATACTTAAATTAACCATATTAGGTGAAAAAAATTCAGGAATCCCCACCCTCTTTTAGGGTGGGGTGGTTCAAATTGTTTGTTCTTTAATATCTTGGTCAATAAGATATATTTCGGAGTCTTTAGGTTTAATAGAAACGGGATTTGGATTATATTCATTTAATTGTTATTTGTCTCCATTATACTTTATAGGTGGTATTGCATTATTCTGTGTCTTTAAAAATATTAAAATTACCAAATCATTTTCAATATCCGTGATTAAATTCTTCGCTCCAGTTTGTTTCGGTGTTTACCTGATACATGATAATATGATAGTTGACAAGTATGTCTTGGCCAAAAAATTCGCATTTTTAGCAAATATGGATCCAATTTCTATGATTATTGGCATAATTCTTGTTGGTGTGGGAATATTTGTTGCATGTTCTTTAATTGACTGGATACGGGAATTGTTATTCAGAAAATTAAAAGTCAAATCCAGACTTGCTAATTTGGAAGAAAATATCTACTTGAAATTTGATAACTATTTTAAGTAAATAGTTATTATTTTCTTTTTTTAAAGTCGTATGATGAGCTTAATACTTATGAACATTGTGTATTGAATACATTTTTTGCAATGAAGATGGCACGAGATAAGGTACAGTTTTAATTATTGGATTATAAAATTAATGACTTACTTTTTAGTTATCATCAGCTCCAACAGTTGCAAGAAGAGATACAAGCGAAATACTTTGATGTAGATGTAGGCTATGAAAAATAGGCGGAAGTAAGGAAGTATGAAAATACTCATTGGAATGAAGAAGCAGAAGTAATTAGTCAGTTTAAGTATTATTTAAATGATTTGATTATGCAATTAAATGACGGCACGGAGCAGTTAATCATTAACATGGAAAATAATATTTAGTTTTCTGTATCTAAATATTTGTCAGAAAAAGTAGTAATTTAGGCAAATAATTAATTAATAACCTGTTAAACAGAAGGTGGGTTACTCTTAATATGTCATGAATTTTAATTATTTTTTTTCTTGTTTTATTAAATTTAAAATAGTTTTTCACTGGTATTCGATGGCCTGCCATGCCATTTCAAAGTTTTTCTCAAAAATGAGATCAATATCCGCACTTGGGAAATCTAACCAAACGCATTGAATTCCCATATACATGATATACAATGATTCGGCAATGTTTTTAGTTGAAAAGTCTTTTCTGATTTCATTTTGCATTTTTCCATCTTCGACAAGGTCGGATAAAAATATTCCAATATTATTTCCTGTTTGTGAAATTACTCTTCTAACATCATCATTGGCATATCCTGTTGAAGTTAAAAGCATTAATACGCTTCTATAATTGATTTTTTCATTTATGCTTTCAATTTCCGCACCGTTTATGAAGTGATGTAAAATATAAAGCAATGCATCATGGATTCTGTCCTTTGTGGAACCTTCAAGAGGGATTTTATCAAAATCGATTTTAATATAATCCACCATATACTTTTGCATAATTGATTCAAATATGTCATTTTTATCTGAAAAATGATAATATATGCCTCCGGTTGTCAGCCCGGTGCAATTTCGAATTTCACTAATTGAAATGTCGATTGTGCCTTTATCCAATATTAATTTTAGTGTTTTTTCAAGAATCAAGTCTTTAGTGTTCATCTAACCACACAATGTTTTTAATAGTTAATTAATTATTCTCTGAATCTTATCTTTTCCCATTGCAAATGGTTGAAATCATATCATCAATTAGATACATTTCCCATTTATATTCAATTCCCATGTACATGATAATTAATGACTCTACAAGGTCTTCGGTTGGTAGGTCTTGTCGGATTTCCCTGTTTTTTTGACCTTCATTAATAATTTCTGTGAATAATTCCTTCAATTCGTTTAGGAGGATTTGGCATAAATCCTGAAAATTTTCATGAGCAAATCCATTTGCAGTCAAAATCAATAATATGGTTCTGTAGTCTATTTCATCATCAATAGATTCAATATTGATTCCGGTTTGTTTCTGCTTAAAAATTTCAGCCATGACATCATGGATTTTCTCTTTTGCATTTCCATTTATCTGATTGAGTTTGTCTATATCGAATTTGTAATAGTTTATATAGTATCTTTCAGTAATTTCTTTATATATTTCTTCTTTGTTTGAAAAATAGTGATATATTCCACCAATTGCAATTCCGGAGGATGCACTTATTTCTCTAATAGAAATGAGAGAGTCTTGTTTTTCTATCATTAATTTTAAAGTATTTTCTAAAATTAACTGTTTTGTATTCATACATTAAACAATTTATATTTTATAGTTATTAAATGATATAGAGAACGAACGTTCGGTTGAAGTGTAAAATTAATTTTAAGAACAAACGTTCTGTTATATTGGAAAATAAAAACTAAATTTATAGTTTTAATTCCTCAAACAACAATAAGTTTATAAAACAATAAACTGAGAAATATTATTGAGTAAATTTTTTGAATGAATATTCTATAATTACTTACAAATTTGAGGTATTTTAAAATGAAGAAAAAAACGATAGGGATATTGCTGATAATCCTTGTATTGTTTATAAGTATTGGCGCAATTTCAGCGGCTGATGCTAATGAAACATTAATGGAAGAAGTCAGCGATACCGAGATAGCAGCAACTTCTGTTGCTGTTGATGAAGACAACGCTATTTCGCCGGAGAGTGAAAGTGGCGGAGATGTTGAAATTAATGTAACTGATAGTCGAGATGAAAATCATAAGGTGGGAGTTGCACCCTCTGCTTCAGATGATGTGCTTTCCGCTGCAAATGATGATTTGCTTAAACACAGTAGTAAAAATTTTTACTATGATGGTACTGGTGAATGGTATTATGATTTGGAAGATGCCTGGTCTGACGCTGAAGATCATAAGGGAGGAACAATAAAGGTTTTGGCAGGTTATTATAAATACTCTGATGATGATGATGATTTTGAGTATAAAGTTAATACAGCAGTAACTATAACACTCCAGCCATACGGCAACGGCCCAGTAACTTTTGATGGAAGTGGAAGTGGTTGGTTCCTTCGTGTAACTAATAATAATGTAAAGGTCACAATCAATGACATTACCTTTAGAAATATGAAGGCACGTGATGGTGGTGCTATTGAAGTTGAAGATGGAGCACAATTGACCTTGAACAGGTGTATATTTGAAGAAAATCATGCTAATAGCGATGGAGTTAGTTATGGATTAGGTGGTGCCATAAATGTGGATGAAGGTTCACTTAAAGCCACAGACTGTAGGTTCATAAACAATAAGGCTGATAGATACGGTGGAGCCATCTGTATTGAAGATGGCGGTTCAGTTGAACTTATAAACTGTTATTTTGAAGGAAATAAAAAGGGCTCTGATGAACCAAACGATTTTGATGATTATAGTATAGATAGTGGTAAAAGTGCAGATTGGAGTTTTGAAAATTGTCTATTTATAGGACATGGTTCCCTTGAAATTGAAGTAGACGCTCCTACTCAATCAGTCACAATAACACCTAACGTTGATGATGATGTAAATTTAGTGGTTTTATATAAAGATGGTTCTTATTATACTGATAAACCTTGGGCTAATCTCCATTCTGTAGAATTCACTGATCTTGAAACAGGAACATATACTGTTTACATGATGAAAGATAGTGACAAAAGATACAGTTATTCTGGAAATATTTTTACTATTTCAGACTCTTATTTTATTTTAGACGATAAGGACGCATTTGGAAGTTTAAGTGCAGCTGTTAATGCTATTCCTAATGGTGGAAGTGGAGTAATTACTGTTGAAGCCGGAACTTACACAGGTTCTTCTAATTTTAACGTACAAATTAGAAATAAAGTAGTAACAATTATGCCTAAAATTATTTCCGAATATGAGGATACTGTCACTTTTTCAAGTAATTCTCAAAATTATCTGTTGGACGTAGGTGCTAATGCCCAACTTATCTTAGAAGATATAACTATAACCGGTAAATTTTCAAAAGCAGCATTAATATTCACTAGCAGTTTGGAGTCTTCCATTACAGATTGTGAATTTAATAATATTAAAAATTCTCAAAATCAACCTGGAACTCCGATTAATGCTCAAAATTCAAAATTGGAACTTAATGGTACAACTTTTGATTTAAACGGTCAAATTATCTTAACAAACACTGTTGCAACTATAGATGAATGTGCTTTCACCAACAATACTGGTGAACAGGGTGGAGCAATTAATGCAAATCCTTCTTCAGATTTAACTATTACAAACTCAGAGTTTACCCGTAATGATGCAACTGAAGGTGGTGCAATATATGCTACTAATCTTAAAATTGAGGACAGTACATTCATGCTAAACACAGCTGAAACTGGAGGAGCTGTCTATATAACTGACAGCAGTGACAGACTCGTTAATATTACCTTCTGTGTTTTTGATTCCAATATTGCAACTAATCAGAGAAACATATACTCCAAATCACTCACAAGGAAATTTAATTTAGAGTTTAATGAATATGATTTGAATTTAACAATGACTCAAAAAGATGCTTCATATGGTAGTGAGTATATTCTTAATGGTAAATTTGACTGGGGTTCAAATTTAAATAATACTTTTACTCTTTTATCAGGAACCATGGATGATGAGAATGTTTTCGGAGATTTGCTTACTGTTGAAAATAACGAATTTAATATAAATCTTGGAGTGCTGAGTGGTGGAACACATGAATTAGCCATGGAAGGAATGTATACCCAGGGAGACAGTAATGACCATTTCTATACTCACGTATATTATTCTGATTTAAAAGGAAACGAATTCTATCTAACAAACCCTGCATATCTAAAAGTAGTTATTGCAAAAGCTAAAATATTATTGAATCTTGAAGTAAAAAATGTATTAATACCTGAAATACCTGTTTTAAATCTTTATGCTAATTGGGATAATAATTACACAATTTTCATCGGAAATAAATATTATAAGCTTGAAGTTGTAAACGGTAAAGGTAGCATGCAGCTGACTGGCCTTGATTTAGGCAATTATTCAGTTGTTGCTATGCGCGATGCTGATGAAAACTTTGATCTTGCCATGAATTTTACTACTTTTTCAGTAAGTAAAACCTACAGCAACTTCCTCGTCGTAAGTACAAATGTGGAATATGATACTTTAGCACAGGCAGTAGCCAATTCCGGCAATGAAGATACAATATATGTTAAAAACGGCACATATAAAGACACAAAAATAGTAATATCCAATAAGACTTTAGATATTATTGCATTGGAAACTGTGGTCTTTGATGCTCAGGGCGGCGATGCGAATTTCATAATTGTAAACGAAAATGCTGAAGTCTATATTTATGGTATAGCATTCAGAGGAATTCACAACAGAAATACAAATTATGGAGCTATAGTCAATCACGGAGATCTTTCACTGGATTCATGTAATTTTACAGACAATAAGATTACAAAAACATCATTTGCTGGAAATGGTGGAGCAGCCATATTCAGTGACGGAGAATCACTGGAAATTGACAACTGTAATTTCATAAACAATGTCGCTCCTTTAAAAGTAAGTACTGCAGCAGTCACATCATTGGGTTATGATGATGTTTCAATCACAGATTCCAAATTCATAAACAACACTGCACGTGAAGGAGGAGCAGTTCACTTTAAAAACATAGCTCAATTTGAATCAGCAATCTATTCATGTGATTTTGAACAGAATACTGCTGTTAAAGGATCTGCAATATATGTCGGAAACAATTCAAGATATGCATCTGTAAGCCTATCTAATTTCGTTAAAAACAACATCAAAAATAGTTTAGGAGAAAAAGCCCAACTTGAAGGTGGAGTAATATATGTCAATGGAAACACTACCAAGGTAACAATTGACATCGGATTATCCAACTTTGAAAACAACGCCAACAAAGATGTCGACGGAGGAGTCTTATGTCTTGACGGAAGTTCAAATGCATTCATTGAAGGCTGTACCTTCAATAACAATAGCGGTAAGTTGGGTTCTGCAATTTTAATCAAAAACCCTAATAATGAAAAACTCACATTGTTTATAGATAGCAGTTCCTTTACAGATAACCATGCAACAACTGGAGCTGTTGCAACCTCTCCTAAAGTTATAGCACTCATTGAAGAGTGTATTTTTATGAATAACACTGGAGAAAACAGGCATGTTTACAGCAACGGATTTACCGTGGCTCATGATACTGTTTTTGAAGTTAGCGATGCTAACTTAAAAGCGTCAACTGTTTCATATGGTAATAACTCAATAATCAAAGGTGCAGCAAATCCTGGTGTCAATATCTACACATTAGCAAACTTAACCATTGATGGTGAAAATGTCACTGCAGAAATTAAAAACAATGCATTTACCTATAATGCAGGTGTATTGAATCATGGAAAACATACAGCTGTTTTAAACAATATTGTAGATATGAACAATAATACCTACTTGATGGACAGCATAAGTGTTACTTTCAAAGTTAACCGTATAGGCATTGAATTAAATGTTTCTGTTGACAATATTACCTATGGTGAAACCCTGAAAGTCGTTGAAACATTGCCTTCTACTGCTTCAGGTAGAATAAGTTACCAATTGAATGGAAAAGGATACACAAAAGATGAACTCGAATCATTGAAATTAGATGCAGGAAAATATACCCTAGTAGCTACCTACAATAATGAAGATTACGCACCTTCATCTTCCACCATCAATTTTGAAGTATATAAAGCTAATCCGACCATATCTGTAGAGGATGTGGAAGTAGAAGATAATGGTACCGTTATTGTAAACATAAAAACAAATGTTCCATCAATCTATACAATAGAAATTGGAGATTACAAAACTGATAAATATGTTAACGGTAGCAGAGCTGTTGAAATAGATAAAATATTTGAACCTGGAACCTACACAATCAAAGTCACTTCACAGGAACGTGTAAACTACAAATCAAATTCCACTGAGGCTACTTTGAAAGTCACTAAAAATATTCCGGTAGTCACATTAAGTGCCTCCAATAAAGTCACATCTCCAAATAAGGCTATTGTCGGTGTTTCAGCTCCGGAAAATGCAGTAGGAAATATCACCTACACAATAACAGATTCGAATAAAAACATTGTTAAAACCCTAACCCAATCCTGCAGAGACGATTTAATCGTTTCCGATTTGGATGACGGAGACTATGAAATCAGTGCAGTATTTGAAGGTGATGATTTATACTATTCAACCAGCAATATCAAAATGGCTCCATTATCCATTATGAGGTCCGCAAGTAATGTAAATATTCTCAGCGAGGATGAAGATGACTATGATGATGAATATAACTATCCATTCATATACCAGGAAGATGAAGATTCAGATTATGAATATTATGAAACCTTGGAAGAAGCAATAGATGCGGCTTCATTAATGGGAGGAATCATTACAGTTAGAGGCGGAACCTATTATTACGAAGATGGAAACGCCGGTATTGATATTGA
This sequence comes from Methanobrevibacter sp. UBA188, assembly GCF_905234905.1. Taxonomy (NCBI): domain Archaea; kingdom Methanobacteriati; phylum Methanobacteriota; class Methanobacteria; order Methanobacteriales; family Methanobacteriaceae; genus Methanobrevibacter; species Methanobrevibacter sp. UBA188. The sequence goes on from NZ_CAJOJM010000064.1 coordinate 8,558, forward strand.
AGGAGAAGCAGAAATAACAATCAGAGCTTTTGCAGGCGAAGAG
>NZ_CAJOJM010000065.1:0-3561 GCF_905234905.1 Methanobrevibacter sp. UBA188
GAAGAAGCGCAAGGTTGAGCCATCGTCAAATTCATCGAGCATCCAAGGCGATAGTGGCGGCATTGAGATAGACAACCTCCCGGAAATAAATACCAATTACGAGCTGAGCGAAGCGGCGCAAGCAGCGAAAAAGCGCAGTGATAGGGTGTCAACAGCCGGCTTGAACGACGCGGGCAAAACAGCGGCGAAGAACGTCAAGGCAAACCTCGAAGCCGAACGCAAAGAAAAGGCGGATCACATTACTGCAATGGCAAATGCGGAGATCGCCAGATTGCGCGAAGAACTGAGCGGGATGTCGAAGGAAGAAAAAGAGGCCAACAAAGAGCGCATCCAGCAGGAAATTGAAAAAATCCGTGCCAGCGTCAAACAGCAGAAGGAAGACCTCAAAAAGGAGTACGACGATAAGTATGTTGCCGAGTTGAGCAACATTAAGATGAATCCTTCATTCCAGAATGAAAAGTCCACATCCGGCATGACTGACGAGGGCAAAGCCAAGGCCAAGGAACTCAAAAACAAACTTGTCGAGCAACGAAAAGCAAGGCAGAAACAGATCGCCGACCAAGTCAAGGGAAAAATCGCGCAGTTGCGTGCCAAGTACAAAATCAACCGCAACATGACCGACGAACAGAAGCAGATGATTCGAGATAAGGTCGCTGCCGAGGTTCAAAAGCTCCGCGATTACGCCAAAGCTGAAAAAGCGAAAATCAAAGAGGAGATAGTGAACAAAGTAAATTCTGTTTTAGAAAAAAATAACGAATCATTTAGATTGGACAAAGTAAATGTTCTCAACAAAAACGAAACAGTTAAATTCATGGGAAATTATAGAGTTTATGACAGAAAAAATTACAATGCTGTTTCAAGAGAGATTAATAATTTCTTAAAGCAATATGGGGATGTTGATATAAAATCTAAAAAAATCAGAGACAGTGGCATGAAATTTACTGCTGTAAGCTTCAATTTCGAACTATAATGTTTTAAAAAATACTATGGGAATGTTGATGATGCAATCCCTGAGTTCAAAAGATTAATGCAGTAATCATTCCAGTAGGAGTATGAGCATTGTTATTAAAAAAATTATTGAGGAAAAAAATTAATTAACTTTCCTTGAAAAAAGTCATAGATTAAATTAGACAATAAAAACAACCAAATATAAAATTACATAGGTAATATGGTGCTACAAGCACACAAAAAGAAATTTAAATAATGAATCTGATAATGATTCAAAAAAATGTATGGATTGAAAAAAAGAAATTAAGAGCAAACATTTTGACAGTCCTACTTATTTATATATTATGATTTCTAAAAATAATTCCATAGTCCCGTAGGGTAGTGGCAATCCTTCTGGGCCCTGGACCCAGAGACAGCGGTTCGACTCCGCTCGGGACTACTTAATTATCAAAAAATTTCAACCGGTTTATTCCTGTTTTTTTTTTCCTATATGTGCTAAATTTTTTCGTACATGTTATATATGTTATAGGTTTATATGGCTTGTAAATTAAATCAGTAATTAATTAAATTTTTTTGGAGAGAAAGTATATGAAAACTCCTGTTGCATAACTTTTCCTTTTTACACTACTTTTTTTTAGAACTCATGATAATTAAATAGTTTCATCTATAATTGAGAAACTTGAGCTACTTGAAATCCAAATCCTGAACTTGTTTTATAAATTATTGTTAGCATTTTTTCTGAAAATAATTTTCAACAGAAGTTTTAAATAATATTAAAATTAAATTAATATTTATCTTTCCTAACGAAAGAGTTATCTTATGAAAGTATATGGAATTAACATGAAAAATGAAAATTTAATAATTTATATTATGATGTTTGGTACATTTGGGGTATTGAGTACCGAAATGGGAGTAGTGGGCATTTTGCCTCAAATTGCGCAATATTTTAATGTAGACATCACACAGGCAGGTTTATTCGTGAGCTTGTTTGCATTAACAATTGCAATATGTGGAATATTCATGCCCCTTGTATTTTCAAAATTTGACAGAAAAAAAAGTTTCATTTTGGTTTTAGGGGTTTTTACTATATTTTCAACAATTGGAGCATTTGTAAGTGATTTTAATATTGCTTTGATTTGCAGAATAATTCCTGCAATTTTCCATCCGATTTATTGTGGTTTGGCATTGACAGTTGCCGCAGAAATAGTAGAGCCTGAAAAGGCACAGGATGCGGTAAGTAAGGTAATTATGGGAGTGTCAGCAGGGATGATTGTAGGAGTTCCGATAACAACATTTGTTGCAACAAACTTCGGATATCAATTTTCAATGCTGTGGTTCAGTCTCGTTACATTCCTGGCATTGATAGCTACAATAATCTTTTTCCCAAGCCTACCGGGTAAAGAGCAATCCTATGGAAATCAAATTAAAGTAGCAACAACTGGAATATTTATAATATCTGTTTTGGGAGTTATATTCTTAAATGGAGGCATGTATGCTTCATATTCATACATTTCAGAATTTCTAAATTCATTAACTAACATATTTGGAACTGAATTAAGCATCGTACTGTTTATTTATGGGGTTGCATCAATTGTCGGAAACTGGCTCGGAGCCAAATTATTAAATTCACAAACAAATAAAACTGTCTTATCATTTCCAATAATCTTTTCATCATTGATGATTGGAATATTCATATTCGGAGGTGCTAAAATACCAATGATTGTCCTGATGATTTTCTGGGGACTGCTTGCAGGTATTGGTAATGATATTTCACAATACTGGATGGTTTCAGCAGCACCTGATGCTCCTGAATTCGCAAATGGAATATTCTTAAGTATGGGAAATGTCGGAGTCACTCTAGGAACAACAATCGCCGGAGCAGTAGTTGCGGGAATGGGTGTCCAATATGTCATGATTGCAGCTGTTTTGGTGATGATTATCGATTTAATACTGTTATCTATTAGAACATACAAATATCCAACTGAGGCATAACAATGACATTACCTGCTCAATTCAAAAAGGAAAATTCAGAAAATATATTCATATATCACTATGTCGAAGAAATGATTGCTGATTATACAAAATATGTTAAAGAAATACTCGATGACTCTGACATTACTGTTGCTGAACTGCCATTTCTAATAAGGATTAGATTTAGTGAAGAAACTACACAAAAAGAATTGGTAGAATTGTTTAGGGTCAGTGAAGGATATACTGCTAAACTTTTAAGGAAATTTGAAGATAAAGGATATATCTTTCGATGCGAAGATCCGACAAACAGGCGTAAAAAAATTGTCGAATTAACTTCTCGAGGAATTGAAAAAACTGACGAGTTAATCAAATTAATTAATGGTTGGGAAATAAAGGTAACAAAAAATATGAGTGATGAAGAGGTTAAAATGCTAAAATCTTTATTATTTAAAGTAGTTGAACCATAATGATTTTAATTTGATTTAAATCATCGATAATAACATTACTAATACTAAAATACAGTTCTTAGAGGGCTACAGAAACATTTTCATTTTCATGAAAAAAAGTAGCTATTAATTATATATAACTTAAAAATTAAATCATTAATTAATTAAAATTATTTTGGAGAGAGGTTATATGAAA
>NZ_CAJOJM010000065.1:3613-9510 GCF_905234905.1 Methanobrevibacter sp. UBA188
GGTGGAAATACAAATCCTGAACATCTACTATAATCACTGACATAACCTGAACCAACTAATGATGCAAAGGTAACTACTTGAGTATTATTGGAAAAGTTGAGGGTAAGATGCTGAAATTATTTATAAACAATTGATGACAAGCAATTATTGTTATGCGAACAGCAACATGCAGATGGTCAAAAGGAACCAAAAGTTGCACAATCCCGATTCGCCCTTGCTGATTGGGGATGTTAAAGATGGGGATGTTGTAAATGAAGTCAATGAGCCAAGCTATATTGATACACAAACTAGATTATTTTAATATTAATTAATCAAGTTTTTCATAAAGTCGCAGTTAGTAAATATTTATTATTGATAAAATTTAAGTTATTATCATCATATAATTAATTCTATTGTAAGTTGATTAACATAACACCTACCATCACCAATTCAAAACTTATTTTTCGAACCCATTTCATATAGAATAAATTTGCTTTGGCTAAACAATAAGCTTGAGTAGTTTTTTTGGAAACTGACACCAGCCGTTGTGAGAAGAAAGGAGTGAGCAATCACTCCGACTTATCAGACAACTAGTAAAATATCCTTATGACAATATATTCAAAGCCATCAATTAAAAGATGGATGATGTATCTCAATTTAAGAATCATCCTCCTGAAGGGTTTCCGGAATCTCACCAAACCAGTTGCTTCTCTTTCCGATGTAATAAAGTAAGATACCAAAAATTACAGTACTCATGGTTGAAATTATTAAATCAGACATTACTATTGTTGAGGTTGTGGATTGAATTCCGAACATGACCAGTAAGCTGAAGGATAAGTTATTTGCAGTATGGAATGCGGAACTGACTTCCAGACCATTGGCTTTCCATGCTAAAAATCCCATTACTAAACCTGAAATTATTATCCCAATGTTTCCTATACCATTGTATCCGTGGGTGAATCCAAAGATTATGGCTTGGAGAATCACTGCCAATAATGGTATGTTAAACCATGATCCTAATGTTTGCATAAGAAGTCCACGGTATACGTATTCTTCAGCAATACATTGTATCGGCACTACAATTAGGAGGATTATAAAAAACAGTATTGTAAAATGATAATTTCCCACATTACCCAGTATTGCGTGTTCAATAATTCCAACGACAAGGAATAAAATAAACGGTATTATAAATGCCTTGAGGTAGAGTTGGGTGTTCCATCCTCCACGTGAAGAGGAGTATGAGGAAAACGGTCTGTCCTTAACAATTTTAGTTGCAAGGTACAAAGATGGAATCATGATGGCTATTGCCAAATGAGAATAGATTTCGCCTATCTCAGAGTTCATGACTTCATATCCTCCACGTAGGAGTTGGGCCATAATGTTTTCTCCGTATATTGCAGAGAAAACGGCAATTAATATTAGGCTGAGTATTAAATATATTATTGCACCTATTATGAAAACAAGTATAGGCTTGTACCATCTGTATTTTTCAAAAGTTCTTGGAAATGTTATATATTCTGAAATCTCTTTAACTGTCATATGGACATATTTCTAGTTATTTGCATATAATGTTATAGGAATAATATGTTTTATAGGTGTTTTTGTGAAAATTATTCGTTAGATAAAATCTGATTTTTCAAGAATTTCAGTGACTGCCAAATATTAAATTATATCTCAAGTATTTCGATTCACAAAAGACAGACAAGAAAACAATAACAGATGCTAAAGCCAGTAAAGGTTCCAATTGTGTTGACTGGGGACAAGTATATTACAGAATAGCTAAATCATTAGGTTATGACGTGCAGTTTGTCCATGTCAAATGCAGAGTTTCAGGAACTGGCCACATCAGATTAAGATTAAGACATAAAAAACATACTGGAGGAAAATGGATTAACCGTGATCCTGCTGCAGTAGCAGATATAACTTCAGGAAATGTAAAATCAATCTGGTGTGAAGATGGATACCTCATAACATATGATCCAAGCTGGATATTTACAGATTTGTACAGTAGTTAACTCTTCCAGCTACTATTTTTTAATTTTCACATTAATGATGGAGTTAATATATTCAAAACTTGTTTTTAAAACACTTTCATAAAGCTATATTGATGCTCAAACTAGATTGATGTAGTTTTTAGTTAGGCCTTTGATATTTGATGTTCATAGAATGCATTTGAAAATCAATCTTACAGAATTGTGGTGTTCTTGCAGTATTATGTAAAAATTCCATCCAAAAATTTAATCGTTTGGAAAGCAAATATAAAATTAAGTTCATGTTTAAGTTTGAATGTTAAAATATTTTTTAAGATAATATGTTGGAGGATTAATAAGTATGAATGAAAAGGCTAACGAATATTCTTGGTTTCCGTTAATAGTTGTGGCTTGTGCTTCCTTTATTATAGTGTTGGACTCTTTCTTCATGAATGTTAGCATTTCTCGAATTGTTGTTGATTTGAATGCTGATGTTAGTACTATTCAAATGATTGTGTCGTTTTGTACTCTTATCACTGCTGCGTTGATACTGTTCAGTACCAAACTTCAGGACATAGTTGGTAAAAAGAAACTGTTTGTAATTGGTGCTGCACTTTTTGGTATAGGAATATTTGCTGCAGTATTAAGTTCAAGTGTTACAATGTTTTTTGTCGGATGGGCAGCGATTAAAGGTGTTGCTGCGGCATTAATGCTGCCTGCCATAGTTTCAATAATAAGCGGAATATATTCCGGCAGAAAGCGTACAATTGCTTTGGCAACTCTCGGGGTAATGGCAGGACTTGCAGATATTTTAGCTCCGCTCCTTGGTGGGCTTATTACAACTTTTTTCAGCTGGAGATACACTTTCGCATTTGAATTAATATTCATTTTATTTATTTTAGTAATGCAAAATAAAATACCTGATTTTAAGCCTACTGAATCTAAAAGCGATCTTGATATTATTGGTGCTATACTTTCCGGTATATGTCTTCTTTTGCTTGTGCTTGGTATTTTGACACTGACTAAGGATGTTGCTACCAGCATAATTGAGATAATTTTGGGATTGATAGTCTTAGCAATCTTTATATGGTTTGAACTCAAAAGAAAAAGGTCAGGCAAGGTGCCATTGCTTGATGTTGAATTATTTAGAGACAAAAATTTGCGTATAGGTACATCTATTAAGTTATTATATAATATTGTAATATCTGGAACATTTTTTGTAATGGTTCTGTTTTTCCAAAGTGTATTGCAGTTAAATCCATTCGATACTGGTTTGGCTTCACTTCCGTTTGTTATGGCTTTGTTTATTTTTTCATTGACCGCTCCAAATCTAATAGGAAAACTGAATCACAAGACACTCATGGCAATAGGATGTATAATATCTATTGTAGGATGTCTGATTTTAAGTTATCAATTTAAATTAAATGTAAACATGCTGGATTTAATTCCGGGGCAGTTTTTACTTGGGACAGGTATTGGTTTTATGATGGCTTTAGCAGCGGATGTTGCATTATTCGATGTTCCTGCTGAAGGCCAAAATAATGCATCTGGTATTATTACAACTGGTGAGACATTAGGTTCCTCATTGGGTACAGCAATCATTGGAATAATTCTAATTCTTGGAGTTATGGGCGGTATTAGTACTGCAGTCGATACCTATGCGCCTGATTATTCAGGAGATGAACAATTCCATCAGGAGGTTTATGACTACTTCCAAAAATTAGACACTATAGAGGGACAAGACAGTATTGTTGTAGATACTGCAGATATAATTATCCAGAATGCAATGGCATCTGTAATGTATGGATTAGCCATCGTGTTAGCAGCTATGTTAATTATAACGCTGCGGATAAAAAATAAAAATATTAAAAAACAATGAGAGACAATCTCTCATTTCCTTTTTTTTAAAATGGTTTGAGTGTTGGCAGAAATTATTTAGTTTTGATTTATTTTGTTTGCATGATATAGAATAAATTTTACTAAAAGTAGTAGATAATTTGAAGTGTGTTACGCCAACAGCAACATGAAGCTGGTCAAAAAGAATCAAAAGTTGCATAATCCTGATTCACCCTTGCTTATTGGGGAAGTTAATGATGGTGATGTTGTAAAAGAGGTTATGGAACCTAGCTATATTGATATGTAACAAAGATTAATTTGATTTCTTTACTTTTAATATTTATATTTTTAATTTCATAGGTTTGATATTTATTTCTAATTTTCATATTGATTTTCATTTAACTGAAAACAATATTGATTTTATTATTTACTTTTCATTATACTGAAAACTTTATATGATAGTTATGATAAATTAATAATTATAAAAAGAAGTGTGATTTTAATGATTATTCAAAGAAAAGATTATATTGATAAAATCAATCCCTTTATAAATAAACATATCATTAAAGTTTTAATAGGAACAAGACGTTCTGGAAAGTCAACCATATTAAAACAAATTATTGATTCATTAATAAAACAAGGAATACCTGAAGATAATATTGTTTGGATCAACTTTGAATTAAGTGATTATTTTGAAATAGATAATATTAAAAAGCTTGAAGAGTTCATATCTCATAAAACTGAAAATATTGAAGGCAAAATTTATCTATTTTTTGATGAGATACAGGTTGTTCCCCAATGGGAAAAATTAATCAACTCTTACTTTGCAAAAGAAAATTATGACATATACCTTACTGGATCAAACTCAAAATTATTGTCTGGAGAATTTGCCACATATTTATCTGGCCGTTATGTCGAATTAAACATATATTCATTTTCTTTTAGGGAATATCTTGATTACTATGAAATTACTTCTGATTTTAAATCTCATTTTTATAGATATTTGGAAGATGGGGGTATGCCTTCAACATTTGACTATAGTGGCGATGATAAAAGATTAATTCTAATGGATTTATACAATTCTATTGTCCTTAAAGATATAATTCAAAGAAATAATGTTAAAAATGTCGACTTGTTGGAAAGGATTATGAGATTTGTAATGTATAACATTAGCCAGCCATTTTCCGCAAATAAAATTCATAAAAGACTAAAGCAGGATATGGTAAACTTATCTGTAAATACAATTTACAATTATCTGAAATTCTTTGAAAATGCATGCCTGATTTATCAGGTAAAGCGCGAAGATTTACAGGGTAAAAGAATATTAAAATATGATGAAAAATATTATCTATGTGATTTGGGTTTTAGACAGGCAATAATAGGAAACAATCAACGGGATATCACTCGTGTAATCGAAAATATTGTTTATTTGGAACTTTTAAGAAGAGGATATGAAATCACCATCGGCAAAGTTGATAGCCTGGAAGTGGATTTTGTATGCAAAAAACAAAACAAACTCATTTACATTCAAGTTTCTTATTTATTGGCAAGTGAAGAAACTGTTGAAAGAGAATTTAAACCATTAAAGAGTATTCAAGATAATTATCCAAAATACGTAATAACCATGGATGATGTGGATATGTCTCATGATGGAATAATTCATTTGAATTTAATTGATTTTTTAAGGGATAATGAAGTGATTTAACATCCTGGAAACCATACTCTTTTTAGGAAGTATGTCCTTTGTTAGGGAGTTTATCAACTCTGAGTTGATAAACTCATTTTGGTTTTTAAATAATTATTTTGAAGATAGATAATACTTGTTTTTATTAAAAGTAGTAGATAATTCACCTACTTTTCGAGCATTATTTGTTCGTATTCTATCAAACAAAAATCGAAAAAGTAGTAGATAATTTGAATTGTATTATGCCAACAGCAACATGAAGATGGTCAAAAGGAACCAAAAGTTGCATAATCTTGATTCTCCTTTGTTGATTGGTGATGTTAAAGATAATGATGTTGTAAAAAAGGTTAGAGAACATTGTTTCATTGAAACTCACGAAAAAGTTCTACCACTTATGCATATTTTTCAATCAACTTTATACAAATATT
>NZ_CAJOJM010000066.1:0-5784 GCF_905234905.1 Methanobrevibacter sp. UBA188
ATGACAGTTTGATGTAGCATTACTTGATTTAAAACACTTCCTAATGTGTATTTGACTTCATCATTAGCCAAAGCCTCTTCCATCGCTTCAGAAATTGCTACACCTAGTGAACCAGGATGGTCTGGATTTTCAGCCAGTATTTGACGTCCGATTTCGGTATTTTCACTTGGAGATGCATAAACATTACCGTTGTAAATGTTCATGATATTTTTCCTGTCTGGCTTTTGGTCAAAAGAAACTCTAACCATATAAACAGTACAATCCAAATCCAATAAATTACATGCAAGAGATAAAGCAGTACCCCATTGGCCCGCACCGGTTTCTGTAGTTAATCTTTCAACACCTTCCTTTTTAGCAAAATATGCTTGAGGAATAGCGGAGTTTAACTTATGGGAACCCGTAGGCGAAGTATCCTCCCGCTTGTAATAAATCTTAGCTGGAGTATTCAAATACTCTTCTAGATTTGTAGCTCTAAATAAAGGTGAAGGACGTCCCATTTTCATATAAAGTTCCCTGACTTCATTAGGGATTTTAATATATCTTTCTTGGGAAAATTCCTGCTCCAATCCGGCTTTGGTAAAAGCTTTTTGAAGGGAAGCAATCTGATCTTTACCTTCACTGTTTTTAGGCATAGGAAGTTCAACAGGCAAGTCAGCATTAATATTGTACCATTGTGTAGGCACATCGTCAGATGATAAAGTAATTTTATAATGTTTCATAATAATAGTTGTATTAATGTACTATTTAAATCTTTGTTGTACAAATATGTACACTTTAAATATTAATAATATAAAAAACAATTTAAAAAACATGAGAATTTTAGCTATTGATGTCGGAACCGGAACACAGGACATGATGATTTATGATACAGAAAAAGAACTGGAAAATTCCATAAAACTAGTTTTACCTTCCCCACACCTTTATATCTCCCAACAAATCAGGGAAATTGAAAATGACATCTATTTTAAAGGAGAAATAATGGGTGGAGGAAAAATCAAAAAAACCATATTGGAACACATGGAAAAAGGATACAAAGTAGTGATGGAATCCAAGTGTGCAAAAACAATACGTGATGATTTGAATCAAGTTAAATCATATGGAATTGAAATAGCTGATGATAATAAGGATTATAAGAACTATACAAAAATTACAATGGGCGACATCAACCTTACAAAATTAGCAAATTTTTTATTGGGCTATGATTTGGAATTTGACTTTGACAAGATTGCAATTGCAGTTCAAGACCATGGATACAATGAGAACATGGGCGACAGGGATTTCAGATTTGAAAAAATAAGAGAAAAAATCTCAAAGCCTATTTCACCTTTAGAGTTTGGTTTTACCGATGACCTTCCGGAATATTATACCAGAATGCAGGCAGTAAGAAGAACAATAAAAAACGAAGGAATAGAAGAAATTCCATTGCTGATGGATACAAAATTCGCGTCAATAGCTGGAATGTGTTACGATGAAATAGCTGAAGAATTGAACAGTTTTATTGTAATTGATATTGGAAACGGACATACTACAGCCGCATCTATTGAAGATGGAAAAATCCAAGGAGTATTTGAACATCACACTTCAAGTCTGACTGGAGAATCTCTGGAAAGATACATCAAAAGATTGGCTTCAGGCGAGATAACAAATAAAGAGGTTTACGATGATCATGGGCATGGGGCACACGTTTTAAATCCTATATCAAAAATCGAAAAGGTAATTGTAAGCGGACCTAAAAGAGAACTGATAGAAAAGACAAATCTTGACTGGCATCATGCAGCTCCAGGGGGAGATGTGATGATGACAGGTACAGTAGGATTAATAAAAACCATATTAGGATAGATAAAATGCTTAAGATGGACTCCCACATTCACAGTGAATATTCACCGGATTCTAACTCAAAAATCGATGATATTTTAAAAACTGCTAAAAAAGAAAATATCGACATAATAGCAATAAGCGATCACAATACCGTTGATGGAACAAGTGAAGTTTTAAGAAAAACAAGAAACACGGATATATTGGCAATTCCTTCTATAGAAGTTTCTTCAAGTATGGGTCATATTCTTGGATTTGGGTGTGAGGAAAACATACCTCGTGATTTAAGTCCTCAAGAAACTATAGACAAAATTCATGATTTGGGTGGTCTTGCAATAATACCACACCCATACTGTTTTTACAGACATGGCCTTCTTCATAAAACAGACTATAAAGATTTAAAAATTGATGCACTCGAAACAAAAAATGCCAGATTTATTGTAGGATACTGTAACAATAAAGCAAAAAATTTATCAATCAAAGAAAATATTCCTGCATTGGGTGCAAGTGATGCCCACTATTTTAAATTTGTCGGCGATTGCTATAGTTTAATAGATTGTGAAAAGGATATAGATGATGTTCTAAAGGCAATTAAAAAAAATTGTGTAGAGGCTCATGGAAAAGGAACATCAAATATTTATCTTTCAAAATATTTATTTGAAAAAAATGTTCTAAAGAAATTTGATTAAAAAGAGATTAATCACTCTTTTCAATTAAAATTTCTATTATAGAAACATTGGTTTTTTCATGGTTGTAGTTTTCAATTTCTTCTGTAGAAATTTGAATATCTGTAACATCAGATTCGGGAACGAATCTGTTACGAACAATTTCAGCAGCATCAACAGCACGACTAATGGCTTTTCCTCTAGCTCTTAAAGTAACGCTGTTGGAACCTTCATTGAACTGTGTGACCACCGCTAAAACATAATTCATTACAGGTTTACTACCAACAAAAATTGTATTATTTTCCATATTAAACTCACCATATAAATATTAGTGATTAATGTATATAAAATTTTACATAGAAATCAAAATATTGAATTAAACAACCTAAAATAAAAATTAAAAATGTTTAAAAAAGATACAGATAAAATAAAGATTTGTAAAATCTAAAAAAAGAAAAAAAAATAAAATGAAAATTGATTAATTTTTAAATATAAATTGATTAAATCATGACCTTTGAATCAAAAGCAATTTATTTATAGAATCAAGAACTGCCAATATACTTGCCATTACTATATCCTGATTTGTTGACCGCCCAGTTGATTTATTGCCATGAGAATCAGAACTGATAACGAAAACTTCAGCCAATGCATCAGTACCGCCTGTAATAGCTTCCAGATTATACTCTTCAAGTTCAACATCGATTGAATCCTGAATCAAATTTCTGATAGCATTTAAAGCAGCATCAACAGGCCCGACACCTGTGCTTGCAGTTTCCTTTTCTACCCCATCTATTTCAAGTTTTACCGTTGCAGTAGGAGAAACGATTGCTCCGGAAGACAAACTTAAACCTTTAATGACAATTGGAGTTTCACGAGCGGAACCGAGTTCAGTGGTAGCAATAGCAATCAAATCATCATCTGTGACACATTTGCCGCTATCGCCCAAAGATTTGATTTCCTCGAAAACCTTACAAAACTGATCATCATTCAAATCAATATGGTATTCTTTTAATTTGGATTTTAAAGCGTTTGCTCCAGTGTGTTTTCCTAAAACTATACGTCTTGAATGGCCTACAAGTTCAGGTGACATTGGCTCATATGTATTGGCATTATTTAAAATTCCATGAACATGAATTCCTGATTCATGAGCAAATGCATTGTCCCCGACAATCGGCTTATTGACGGGCATTTTAACACCAGTGAAACGGCCAACCAAATGAGATAGGCTATATAATCTGGTAGTATCCAAACCCAAATCTATACCATAGGCTACTTTAAGGGTAATGACCAATTCTTCTAAGGAACAGTTGCCTGTTCTTTCACCCAAACCGTTGACGGTAACATGAGCCTGATTTGCACCGCATTCAATGGCTGTCAAAGAGTTTGCAGTTGCAAGACCGAAATCATTATGGAAATGTACACTGATAGGTGCTGAAAAGTTATTCCTAATATCAGTTATTAACTCTCGTGTAAAGACTGGAGTCAAAACCCCGACAGTATCCGGAACATCCAAAAAATCAGCGCCGGCATCCACAACAGAATTGAAGACTTCAAATAAAAAATCCCTTTCAGTTCTGGTAGCATCCTCTGCAGAAAACTCAACAGTCAAACCATGGTCTTTAGCATATTCAACAGCATTTACAGCAGTTTCTAAAATTGCCTGTTTGGACATCTTCAATTTATAGTCACGATGCAATGGGGAAGTGCCTATAAAAGTGTGAACATAGTCCAAATCTGATTCAATAACTGCATCTATATCCCTTTCAAGAGAACGTGCCAAACCAACCAAAGTTGAATCCAAACTGAGAGAATTAATTCTTTTAGCAGATTCGATTTCACCTTTGGAAGAAGCTGGGAATCCCACTTCAATTTTATCCACACCCAAATTATTGAGCTTTTGGGCAATCTGCATTTTTTCATCAACAGTAAGGGCCACTCCAGGGGTCTGTTCACCGTCCCTTAGGGTTGTATCAAAAATATAAATTTTATCAGCAAGATTCATGTCTTTCTTTTTAAGGGTTTCAATATTTTTCATTTAATATCCTCTAAAGATTTAAATCATTTTTTTAATTTTTTAACGATTACAACAGCAACAATCAATAAAACAATCAAAACACCGATAGAATAATATAATTGCATGGATCCCGGAACTTCATATTTTTCAATATTTAATGAATAGAAGTTGCCAGAATCATCACCGAAGAATAAACTGTTTCCGTTAATTGCCGGTGAAGAGGTAATTTTAGAGTTGAATAAAAATGTTCCCGGATTATAGGTGAACTCCTCCAAACCTGTGTATTTATTCAATACATAAAAATTACCGTTATTTGAACCGAATGCAATTAAATTTTTCTTTAATGCTGGAGTTGATTGAATCTTATCTCCTGTATGATGACTCCATTTGACAGTTCCGTCACGGGTATCAAGACATGTTAGATTTCCTTCATCAGAACCTACAAAGACACTGTTATCATTTTCATCAATTGTTGGTGAAGAGATAATCTTATTGTTTAAATCGACCTTCCAGTTTAAGGCTCCATCGGATTCATTCAAACAGTATAGATTACCATCTGTGGAACCGAAAATTATTGTTTCGTTTACATAACTAGGTGAAGATAAAATTTGATCACCGGTTGTATACTCCCAATTCTTTTCTTTGTCTGTTCCAACACTATATATTTTACCATCAGTTGAACCGATATAGATTGAATCATTGACAACTATTGGAGAGGACTTGAATTTTCCATCCAATTTTTTATTTAAAACAACCTTACCGTTGTCTTTATCCAGGCCGTATAGATGTCCGTCATCACATCCAAAATAGACAACATCATCATAGAAAAATGGGGTTGACTCGACATTGTTGCAGTCATAATCCCATATAACTTTATGGGTGTTAATATTTACAGCTTTGATTCCATCATCACAGCCAATATATAACTTATTAGAATGGATAATTGGGGAAGAATTGGTTTTTGCCTTTAAATCAAGTTTCCATTCTTCCTGACCTTTTTCCATATCGATAGCTTTTAACATCCCATCATCGGAAACCACATAAATGTAGTCCTTATAAATCGCTGGAGAGCAATGGATAGGAGATTCCATATTAAAAGTCCAAAGATTGGTTACAAAATCTGATTCTCCATCCCTGTATGCTGAGTGACTAACATCTCCCGCAAAAGAATTCCAATTTTCAGCAGCTATCGGAGACAGACATAAAACACAAATGATTAAAGCAATTAGCAATTTTTTATACACTTAAAAACCTCCTAAACATCCCTATTAAATCGTTTTACACCAATTA
>NZ_CAJOJM010000067.1:0-15366 GCF_905234905.1 Methanobrevibacter sp. UBA188
CCTGAACTTGGAGCTTTCATAGCTGGACTTCTGATTTCAAATACTGAGTATTCCCATCAGACCCTGGGATACATCCCGCCGTTCCAGGATGTCTTCATGAGCATATTTTTCATAAGTATCGGGCTGATGGTCAACCTGCATATTTTCCTTTACAATATAGTGACCATATTGGTCCTTACTGTAATAATTCTAGTAATTAAATTTACTGCAACACTGATTACTGGAATGGCTTTGAAGCTGCCTTCAAAAGTAACAATAAGCATTGCAGTTCTTTTAAGCCAAATTGGGGAATTTTCATTCGTCCTTGCCCGTGAAGGAATGAATTATGGTCTGATGACAAACCAATTCTTCAGTGTCTTTCTGGGTGTGAGCATCCTTACGATGTCTGCAACTCCGTTTCTGGAAAAGATGACTCCAAAAATAGTAAGGCTCTTCAACAATATAGACTACTTCGACATAGACGAGGAGCTAATGACACTGCCTGAGGAAATTGAAGACCCTCAGGACATATCAGACCACGTAATCCTTGTCGGTCTTGGACGAAACGGGAAGCATATGGCAAGAGCCTGATCCTGTAATCGTTGAAAACCAGCAGGCAATGGGACTGCCAGTCATATACGGCAAAGGGTCAAACGAAAGTGTCCTGAAAGAATTGGGCATTACCTCCGCACTGTGCATAGTCATATCATCCTCAACCTATGATGAAACCATTAAGACAATAGATGCGGCGCGCAGGCTGAACCCTGACATACACATTATCGTGCGTACAAGGTATCTGAAAAATCTGGATGATGTTATTGAGGCTGGTGCTGATGAGGTTATTCCGAAGGAGTTCGAAACAAGTATCATGATGTTTACAAGAATCATGGATTATTATAACAAGGATGTCGATGAGATTACAGATGCTGTCAACGATCTTCGTTCTAACAATTATGATGCATTCCGTAGCGTAACTTCAGAAGATATATCTACATATCTAAACCACAAATACACAAATTTGGAAGTCGACTCACTTAGAGTATCCGAAGACAGAAGCATTGATGACTTTCCTTTTACAGAAAACAGCCTTACCATAACCGGAGTAATACGCGGAAAGGACACATTCATTGACGTGACCCCACACTTCAAACTCCTTGCAAACGACCTCATTGTCTTTGTAGGACACAGGGAAAACATCAATAAATTCTTTGATGCTATCTGAAATTCAAATCGCCCATCAATTCATCGATTCTTTCGTTGAGACTATCCATCTTTTCATCAATTTTCTTTTTATCTGATTTCAAATCCTTCAGGCGAATGAATTCACCATCATATGTATCGACATATCTTGAAACTGAGAGATTGAAATCATTCTCTTCAAGCTGTTTTAGTGAAACGATTTCAGAGAACTTATCGACGGTTTTGCGGTTGTTAAGGACGTCAATTATGTTTGATATTGTTTTTTTGTCCAAAACAAGATTGCGCTTGACAAGACCAGGAAATGTGTTTGGTGACATTTCGGTTCCGTACTTCTTGGAGAGATCAATGAATACGACATCATCCGAACTTTTGTTTTTGCGAAATACGATTACAACTTCAGGCCGGATTACGCCGCCCAGCTCTTCTGGAAGGGAAATGACCGCATCAATATAGTTGTTTTCATATGTCAGGAACTTTCGCAAAATGGCCAGTGAATTTTTAAAGAGGAAATTCTGTGAAAGTGATATCACCATAAGCCCGTTGTCCTTAAGGGAATTGATCATATTGATTAAAAACAGAAACTCGCTGTCCTTTAGGGATTCATATTCCCCTGTAAAAGAGGTCACTTCACTTTTCTCCATAGCATTTAAACGCTTTTCAAGTACCTTCAAGGCTTCGAGAGCCTCCTTATCATCACTCAATTTATCCATATCAAGATTATTGAACAGCTTTTCCTTGAAATCCGTTTCGCTTGGAACTTCAATGCTTTGGCTTTTGAGAGTGGTTTTTGAAAACTCATCGAAGCTGTTGGGAAGCTTTGAAGCGATGACGTCAAAAAGCTGTGAATCATATGACATTGACTTGATTGCATTTTCCCGAGACATGTGAAGATTTTCGAAGTTGATTTCATTGATGAATGCCTTGATTAGAGAGTAGAAGTAATGCAGTTCGTTGTTTTCCTTTGCATAAATGTCGGACATGGTGAATTGGCTGTATAGGTTAAAAAGTATTGAAGCGTCCTTCAGGAAAGGATCATATGCATTTGACACGCTGTTTCTTTGGGATTTGACGATTGAATTTATAAGCTCTGAAATGTAGTCGGGAGTTGATGAAAGCCTGATTTGCCTTGAATATGCGATTGCATCATAGACCTGGGCGAATGTGAACTCCCTTTCCTCAATATCAAATTTTGATATTGAAAAGATATAGCTGCTCATAAATGAGGTCAAATCCTCATCGCCGTAAAGGCTTGTGAAATTAAGCTTATCCTCCAAAATTTCAATGATTTGGTCAAAATAGTCTTTTGACGGATTGTTCTGGCTGAATTCTATGTTGTTTTTAAGGTTTTTGAAAAAATCCGGACTGAAAATATCATCCACATACTTGTTTGAGATGAACTGGTCAATGAATGCGGATTGGGAGGTGAAAAAGTACCCCATATCATTCAAGGCCCATTGCCTCAAGTCGTCGGTTCCCTCTCCGGTCAGGTAAAGCATGTTCAAATCGGCCTCATCGCCTGAAAGATAATACATCAGGTGATTTTTAAGCTTGTCTGACATGTATTTATATAAAAATGCATAGAGAACATAATATCTCATGTTTAAAGGAAGATTTTTGCGCCTTCCCTTTCTCATGAGCTTGTGAAGAATCATTCTGTTGTGGGATTTTGACCTAAACATCCATGCCACCTTCCCAGATTTCGTTTAGAATTCCTTCCTTCAGGTTTCTGTCATATTGAAGCATTTCCCTGTCGGCGACTATCTTTTCGTTGATGAGGTCCAAGAGTTCAGCGCACTTGTCCTGTGTTTTTCTGTCGGGAATGATTAGTTTTAATTCCTTAATTTCCTTCAGTGATGTGTGTGGTATTCTTTCTGTACTTCCAAGTTCATGCAGCTGCTTTTTGACATGTGCATTTGAAAGCAGATGGGCTATAAACGAAGGGTTGAAATTCTTGTTGACTCTGATGATGGCTATCCTGTCGCTTACAACCAGGTTTTCCTGGCTAACACAAACAACATCATAGGGATACGGCATCTTCATCAGGATGTCGCCTGACTTTGTGAAATATCTGGATTTTGGCTTTACAAGCCTGACCTTTTCAAAATCCTTCAGGATTCCGTCCTTTCTGATGGATCTTTGAACAATCACATCATAGGAATCTTCGCTTTCATCCTTGTATCTTCTATATGACAGACCAGATATTACCTCTGCAATATCTGCGAGTTTTACCTTGTTCATGTTTAGCCTCTGTAGATATTTTTATATGTTAAAATATAAAAGATTAGGTTCCGAACACACGTCCCGGAACCATGTTTGCACCGATTGTTTTTGCCCAAAGGGCCAAGTGGTGAGGTACGTTGTGGTATTCTTCAATGTAGGTGAAAAAGGTTTTTCTTTTCCACATCATGTACATTGACTTGAATAGGGTGAGTTGGTCGAAATAAGCATGTTTGCGGTTGTATGACTTTTTCCATACCTTATACTCCTGGCATCTCAGGAGATATTTGATGTCTCTTCTGAGCATATCCATTTTGCGATACTCCTCGGGAAGAGGAGGATTCGAGAGATTGTAATAGTCATTTTGAAACTGCTTTATCTTTTTGTTGAGCAACAGTTCCCTATCATAATATGCATTGTTTCTGTGTCTTTTGCGTGATTTGAATTTTCGCTTCATAATCATCCCAAATATTGGAAGGCCTATTGGTAGAGGCCTCCAATGTCATCATTACCTGTTTCTTCAGGTATTTCGCTCGCTTCCATCTTTTCAGCAGACACCCCGCCGATTACTCCAACGCTTTGGATGTTGGATTTCAACACGGCAGTTGATGTGATTCCGGAACCCTGCGGTGACAATACAAAGAGGTCTAGGAATGTGTCATCCTCATCTACGATGAATGCAGGTTCGATTGACTCTGCTGATTTGGTTTGCACCTTGATTAGAATGTGCTTTGCTTCATTTTCACCTTCGATTCCAATTTCGCGGCGGATATTGTCATCGAGGTTTCTGACTTTTTCAGACCAGTTGATTACATTTTCATTATTTTTCTCTGCTTTATCCATATTATCAATTCCTACTATTTTTTGATGTTCACCTCAAAAGATAAGACATGTGAACAATGGTGATATCTTTTTTAGAAATATACATGATATTTCCTATGCATTTTCTTTGAGAAAATACATATTTGCATACATACTTTAGTAGTAATAGTATATAAACTTATTGGTTTTGAATTACATTTTTTAGAAAAATGCAAGTTCATACCAATGTAATAAGTAATATATTGCATTTACTATATAAAGTTTATCTTTTTTAAAAAAGTGCAATCGATGAAATGAAAAAATTCCTAATCATCAAAGTGACTATGGAAAGTATTGAGTTTTAAACAGACTAGAAAATAATTTATTTTACGTAATCCTCGATTCAATGGATAATTATTTATGTAAAAAAATTATAACCATCATTATACAATATATATGGTGAAAAAAAAATGAATAAAAAAATATTGTTAGCATGTCTTGCGTTATTAGTATTTGTCGCATCAGCTACTTTTGTTGCTGCTACTGCAGATGTTAATACTCCAGACGGATATAAAATCAACGACAACTTGACTATTGATAAACAACAAGGAGAGCTTCAAGGAAAAGCAGCTGTTGTAACCTCAGTTGTAATGGAAAACGGAACAGATAACATAACTCTTACTACTTTTTCCGTTGACGGCGATGTAGACTTGTCAGATGCAGGTGGTCAAAAGAAAACAATTAACGGCAAAGAAGGAATCTACCAAGAAAAAGACGGCCGTTCACTATTCCTATACAAAGTAGGAGAGCAATTTGTAAATATTAATGCCCCAGATGAAAAATTAATTGAAAAAATCATAGTATAATTTCAATTTTATAATTTTTCATTTTTTATTTTTTATTGACAGAACATATTGAGTTTTGAATTCTGTCTGATTTTTGAATTATTTAAAAAAAAAAAGAGAGTGAAAAAAGATTTAAGCTTCTTCAGATGCATTATCCTTTTTCTTTTTATCAACAATTACCATTCTTTCATTTTTCTCATCGACTTCCATGACAATAGGGTCAGCCTCAACTGCGCCAGGATCCTTTTCAACACATTCATTGATTTTGGATTGGATTGCACCGACATCTTCGGTATCGATGAGGTCGACGATTTCCAATTGCTGCTGGAAGCGTTCAACACCTTCAAGAGGCACGTTTTCCACAAAAGGAATCGCACCGGTTGCTCCGATGATTTTCTTCTTATCAGCATCAGCGCCGTTTTCGTGCAATGCCTTGAAGCTCTGGCCTGTAATGTGGCCCTGCACTTCAGCGCCTGCCAATATCAGAAATCTGATATTCGGATTTGATATGATGTTTGCAACCACCTTTTCTATTCCCAAGTTTTCTGTCTTACATGGTCCTGCAATTGCAGCTCCGCTTAATTCAGCTTCAATGTGAGAAGCAAGAGTTGTAACTGCCACAGGACTTTCCGGATCTCCTACAATATAGTCTCCACTAATTACTGGCCAACCATCTGCAGGAGCTTTTTTATCAGCCATGACATTATCCTCCATTAATTTACAGCACGGCAAAATTTTTACCATACTTTAAATAATTAAGATTTAGATTAAACTATTAATTATACTTTTTCAAAAAATCAAACATAATTGATAAAACAAACAATCCCTTGTGAGGAAAATTGCGACATGTCGGAATTATTTCCTAATGGCATTTAAATCAACTTTTCTGGTGCCACTATAGTCTCCACTTTCAAAATGTCTGATTCTTTCATTATAGTAATCCGCTTCTTCAACAGAAGAGACCTAAAAAACTCTTACAATACCAATGCAAGGCATCATTATAGAATTGAATAATTGTTTAAAATCCATTCCATCTAATTTTTTGAGGGCAACAAGTATTAACTACTTTGGAAAAAATATACTATATGGATTTTAATACAGAAATTTTTTATTTTATCAACAATGACCTGAGCAATCCGATTTTTGATGCGGTGCTTCCGAACTTCACCCATCTCGGCGGATTGACCTTTCTGGCCATTTTATTCATTATACTTCTAGTAATAACAAGACAAAACATTTTCAACACAAGAAAATACTACGGACTCGTCAAACTGATTGCAGCAGCCATTCTTTTGATGTTTGCCATTACAAGTGTGCTGAAACTGGCATTCCACATGCCAAGGCCATATATGATACTTGACCATGTAAACCATCTCGGTTCCGGTGGAGTTTCATCTTCAAGCGATCCGAATTCCTTCCCGTCAGGGCTTTCCGCAACAACTGCTGCTGTTGCAACCGTAATCGTGCTTAAGGCCAGGGATTACTTTAAAAATTATAAATTGGTTTGGGTGATAATGGCTCTGTTTCTGGTTGTGATTGCATTTTCCAGAATCTATATAGGCATGCATTTCCCATTTGATGTGCTTTGCGGTGCATTGATTGGTATGGTGAGTGGTGTTCTGGTGTGCAGGTTTTTAAAAGTATAGCTCGGACGGTTTTCCGATATACTCGAAATCATCCTTGTTATTGAGATATTTCACACCTATGACCTTTCCGTCAGCAAAGCGGGTTACAACGCTCATTCCGTCATTGGTGTCTATGACTATGACCTTTGTATTTTCACCGCTTTCGGCTTCTATTTTTATGATATCGTCATTTTGAATAAGTTTCGGTTCTTCAAACTCAGCTCCAACATCTGTTGAATACCAGTGCTGAGGCAGTTTAATTCTAATTCCCAAATCATCTAATACTTCTTTTACATACATGATTAAATCCCCTTTAATAGTAATTAACATTGGAATGTATTTAAAGATTTTGTAACTTTGTGCGGGTTAAAAGTAGTAATTAATGGTTGAATTTCATTTTACGGATTGCTTCATAAACCCTTTTGGAGTTTTCATGGTCATTGAATTTGAAGAATTCGTCCACACGCTGCTTATAGACATCCTCCATTTCACAGTCATGCAAAACGCATGATATGATGTCGTTTCTTAATTCTTCAGATGTTTTTGCAACAGGTCCGAATCCCATTTCATCATAGTCAAAGTATCCGCTTTCAACGTCAAAGTGATAGTCCTTTCCATAATGATAATAGATTACCGGCTTTTTGAGATAGGCAAAATCGAAAAATACACTTGAATAGTCAGTTATCAAAAGTGAAGAGTGATTGAATATTTCCGAATAGTCCCTGTCAATGAAATCCACATCATTGTTTCTGTCAAACAGATGAATGAACTTGTATAGATTTGGGTGTGGCTTGAATACCAGCCTGTATCCCCTTGACTCGAGAAAATCAAGCAGATCATCGTCATTCAAAAGATTGTTGAATGCATTGAAGAATGTGGTTCTCATGAAGTTTTCATCACTAAGGTTTGTGTAATGGCGTCTCCATGTAGGCATTACAACAATTTCCTTTTTGTCTTCAAGCTTTTCAAGCTTGTCAAATCTTGGAAAACCCAATACCTTGATTGAATCTGCAGGATATCCATAATCGTTGTCTATAAATGACTGCCTTTCAGCATCAGACACTGTAACTATCATGTCAAGGTTCTTGTCATACTTGTTGAGCCATGATGATGTGTCATCCTTTGTAACCCCATGCTGCAGGAACACTGTCTTTGACTTTACAAGGCCTGAAAGGAATGGGAAATTACCCCAGAACGGATAGATGATATTGTTGTCTGGGTTTGATGAAACGATTACCTCTGCAAATAGTGCATAAAGCCTGTGGCGAATTGACCGGTAGGCTATATCAAAACCTACATCAGCAACCTTCTGGTATTCGCTGCTCTGATTTCCAAGGCCGAGAAGTCTTTTGATTTTAAACATCCTTGAGCTTGAGCGATACTTGTTTGCCATTATCTCAACATCCTGAACATGATAGTCATGCTTTGAAATGGCAAAATACTTGTCAATGTCCTTGTCGTTTGCCTCAACTGCATATTTAAACAGCTGGAATGCGTTGTCGTCTGCACGATACGGCAGGTCCATGAAAATCCAGATGTGCCTGTCCTTGTAGGCAGGATAATAGAAGAAATATAAGAATCTTAAAAGAACGCCTGTTCTCCAGCCTTCCTCCCTTTTGGATATAATGCTTTTAAAAGCTCGAAACTCATTTTTGAATGTGTTTGAAGTTGTTCTCTTTTGGATTAAAATTGAATCGTCCATGTCCCTTACTATGAACTTGTCCGAGAGCATATATTTTGACACTTTGGAAAGCCTTGAGATATGTGAATATTCGGGAATGGATATGTCATCATCGACCCTGAACTCGATTTTCATGCCGTCCTCGATTGGAATTGACACCTTGAAGTTATGGTTGAATCCGTAGTTGAAGTTCAGTGAGAAGTTGTCCCTTTGAGGGAAACTTATTATTTCAACAGGAATTGTGCGCTCGTCATTGATTCTAACCTGAATGTTCGGCTCGTGGGTGAATGTGGTGAAGTATCCCAATAGGAAAAGGTCATCCCCTTCGATTTGGCAGATGTCAATGTTGATTCTGTTGAGCTCCAGCTCTTCGAAATGAGTGCACTTGTCATTTCCAACGGAATTCTTGTCAGCCAGATATTTGACGTCATGCTTTTTTAAAAGCAGAATATGAGTCTTTAGGATTCCTGGAATTGACTTTTGGAAAATGATTACATCGGAATCTATAAATGAAAGTATCTTGATTAATTTGGCATAAAGCACTGTGATTTCCTGGCGGTCCAAAAGATGGTTAATCCTTCTTATTTCAAAAATCCACTGCAGGTCATACATAAGCACGTGCTGGATGAATTTTGGAACCTCCGATTTCTTTTTAAGCGCATAGTCTATCAATGCCAAAAAGTACCTGTCCACTCTAGAAGTGAAATATGATTTGTGATTGGTTGAAGAACCTATTAGAGATGTTTGGTCATCATGCTTTCTGTAGTAATAAGCACATCCGTCCAGAAATCCAATGTTTGGATTGTCCAAAAGCATCTGATTGATTAAAAGCGGATCTTCCGAAACCCTCAAGCCCTCTTCGAACTTGTAGTTTTGAAGAGCTGAAAATCTAAAAAAGGATGATGCTCCAGAAAGCTGAATGTATTCTGGCTTTTCATACAGGTTGATGACCTGTGTCTTTTCGAATTTGTAGTTTAGGGAATGTCCTCCACGCCTTGATCCGAAGTAATAGATTGGCATGGATACGATGTCAATTTCTTTATGCTTTTTAAATAGGTCCAATGCCTTGCTGAATGCATATTCGGTTATGAAATCGTCACTATCAAGGAAGTTTACGAATTCAGCCTGCACATGACCCAAACCACGGTTTCTTGAATAGGACGGCCCATAATTTTCATCATTTCTTAAAACAAAGATATTTTTCGGATATTTGTTCTGGTAGTAATGAGCAATATCCGGCGTATGGTCAGAACTTCCATCGTCAATGATTATTATTTGAATATTTCGTTTAAAGTCAAGGCTCTGGTTGATTACAGACTCGATGGCCACAGAAAGATAGTTTTCACTATTGTATGCAGTCATCACAACACAAAATTTAAAAGCCAAATTCAACATCCCCCAATATGATATAATATAAGTTGCACATATTATATAAAACAATACTACTTAGCTTTTTTAATGAAATAAGGAACTTTAATTGATTTATACAAAAAAAAGAAAAGAAAAAAAGTAATGATTTTTTCACGATTTAACAACCGATTTGATACAATTCAAACCCATACTCCTCGATTTTTTTATCATATATATTTCTACCGTCAAAGATTATGGATTTGTTTAACTTTTCAATCAGATACTGCCAGTCGGGAGTTCTGAACTCCTTCCACTCAGTTATTAAAATCAACGCATCTGCATTGTCAACAGTTTCATATCTGCTTTGTGCAAATTTGATATTTTCCAGACATTCATCAGGAATTGCCTTTTTGAACTCTTCGGTTGCCTGAGCGTCATATGCATTTATTCTGGCACCTCTTTTTATGAGCTCTTCAGCCACCACCAATGAAGTCGCTTCCCTCACATCATCGGTTCCGGGCTTGAATGCAAGTCCCCACATGGCGAATGTCATGCCTGAAAGGTCTTCTCCAAACCTTTTTGTAATCTTGTTGACAAGAACCAGCTTTTGCTTTTTGTTTACCTTTTCAACGTGTGAAAGAATTTCCGGTTCATATCCGTTAGTTTGTGCAGTGTTGATTAGAGCCTGCACATCCTTTGGAAAACAGCTTCCCCCGTATCCGCATCCTGCATAGATGAAGTGATATCCTATTCTTTTGTCAGAACCGATTCCTAATCTGACCTTTTGAACGTCAGCTCCTGTGACTTCACAGATGTTTGCAATCTCGTTCATGAATGATATTTTGGTTGCAAGCATTGCATTTGCAACGTATTTTGTCATTTCGGATGACTTGACGTCCATCAAAACAAACCTGTCGTGGTTTATTACGAAGGGATAGTAAAGTTCCTTAAGCATGTCGAATACTTCTTCAGATTCTGCACCTATGACAATGCGGTCCGGGCTTAGGCAGTCCTCGATTGCTTTTCCTTCCTTTAGAAATTCAGGATTTGAAGCTATTTGGATTTTAACGTCACTGCCTTTCTCTTTTAAGATATTGTCAATATGCTCTAATCGGAACTGTTGATTTGATTACAACCAGTGAATCCTTTGTGATGTTGTTTGCAATGTCTGAGGCTGCTGAGAAAATATAGTCAAGATTTGCGCTTCCGTCATCAGCCATCGGAGTTCCAACAGCAATGAAAATGATGTTTGTATCATCCAGTGCCTCTTTAATGTCAGTTGTAAAGACCAAATCCCCCTGTTTCTGGCCATTGATAACCAATGTACCTAAGTGAGGTTCAAAAATAGGCAAAATTCCTTCTTTAAGTCCTTCAATTTTTTCTTCATCAATGTCTACGCAGTAGACCTTGTTTCCCATTTTAGAAAAGCATGCTCCGGTAACAAGACCCACATAACCGGTTCCAATAACAGTAATATTCATATAATCACATCATTTAAAACAATTAATCCATGAAAGTTTTCATATATTCAATCAAATCATCCTTAAATTCATCATCATCCAATGCAAAGTCGATTGATGAGGTAAGCCAGCCTATCCTGTTTTCAATGTTGAAAACCTTGCCGTGGTAATTGACGCCGTAAACCTCATCGAGCTTGGATATTGCATCGGTAAGCTGCACTTCATCGTTGAATCCTGCTTCGGTTTCCTTAATCTTGTCGAAAATGTCCGGTGTGAGGACATATCTTCCGGCAATTGCAAGATTTGTAGGAGCCTGTCCGATTTCCGGCTTTTCAACGAGCTTGCTGATTTTGTAGATATCATCATCAATTTCAGATCCGCTGATGATTCCATACTTGTTTACCTGCTCGTTTGGAACTTCCCTTATTGCAATTGTGGATTTCTGGTATTTTTCAAAAACATCAACCAGATGCCCTGTGCATGAGTTGCACTTGACGATTGAATCTCCCAAAAGTACTGCAAAAGGCTCATCGCCCACATGTCTTTCGGCAGCCAATACCGCATCTCCCAATCCTTTCAAATCCTTTTGCCTTACATAGCAGATGTCTGCCAGATCGGTGATTTTTCTAACCTTTTTCAGGTCACGGTCCTTTCCTGCCTTTTGAAGCGTATATTCAAGTTCGTGTGATTTGTCAAAATAATCTTCAATTGACCTTTTGTTTCTGCCTGTGACAATCATGATGTCGTCAATTCCTGCTTTCAATGCCTCTTCAACAACATAATGAATGGTAGGCTTGTCATAAACAGGCAACATTTCTTTCGGTTGCGCTTTGGTTGCAGGCAATAATCTTGTACCTAGGCCTGCCGCTGGGATAACTGCTTTCATAATAATACACCTATTTTATGGTAAATCTGTTCTTTCCGCCAACAAGTATTGTGGACCAGATATATGATACGACATCGTCCAGCTCTGAAAAGCTGTTTAAGTCGTTTTCGATTCTATCAAAATTCAGTGTAGAATCGTCAACATCATATACGAACAGTTCTGAATTATAAACTGACATTTTGCTTATGTCCTCTTCGCTCCATCCGTGAACTGAATGAGGAATCCAAAAGCTGTTGTCTTTTATTAACTTTAAGGGAGCTCCTGCATAAGTAGTGTTTGAATTGATTGTCTTGTTTGAAACCACGGAACCTGCACCGATTACAGCGCCCGAACCGATTTTTGAACCCTTGAATATGAATGCATTCTGACCCAACCACACATGGTCACCGACATATATGCTTTTTGCGAAATTCTCTCTTCTTTTTGACTCGGCATTGTAAATCGGATGGCCGTCTGAAGTTCTGAAAACCACATTATATGAAATGAAACAGTCATCTCCAAGGAATATGTTCTTGGATTCCGAAAGGACGAATACTGTCATGCCGTTGAAGAAATTGTTTTTTCCGATAAAGCAGATGTTGTCGTTGTGCAGTGAAATGTTTACAGAATAGTTATGAGTATCGCTTGAAAGGTAGAGAATGGAATTGTCCAAATTGAAATCGATTCTGGAGTTCCACAGATTAACCCCTTCCTCGCAAACCAGAATGTTATTGATACCATTGAAATTGATTTGTGAGTTTGTAAGGGTTGGAAGTTCGCCTATGAACTCGTTTTCCTTTAGTTCAAACAGTTGCTCTGGATTTGTTACTTGCACAGTTACACCTAAAAATCATTAATAATATAAGTTTGTTGAAGGAATTATATAATGATTGTTCTAAAAAAGCATTAATTACAGATATCCTCAAAAAATCTGCGAGGTTATCTTTTTGATAGAAAAATAGTAAAAAAAGGATAATTTAGTCGTTAGCTAAATTATCAAAGTATCCTTGGATAAATACGACAGGTGTTCCCTTATCTCCGGAACCGCTTGTCAAATCACATAATGAACCGATTAAGTCAGTCAGTCTTCTTGGAGTTGTTCCTTCAGTAATCATTTGACCGACCAAGTCCTTAGCCTTATGTCTGATTTCATCCTTAATAGCTTCTTTTAACTCATCGCCTTTCAAATCAGCGAATTTGTTATCTGAAACATATTTCAATTTGATTTCATTAGGTGTTCCAACCAAGCCGTCGGTGTGTGCAGGTGAAACGACAGGGTCTGCAAGTTCCCAGATTTGTCCCACAGGATCCTTGAACGCACCGTCACCGTAAACCATTACCTCAATTTGTTTGCCTGTGAGGTCTATGAGTCTTTTTTGAACTTCCCTTACAAGAGTATCTCCGGTTTTTGGGAAAAGTTTCAATTTTTCTTCTGTTGCCTTGTTGGAACCTAAAAGTCCAAAGTCAGGGTTGAAACCTGAATCTCCAACCGGTTCAGTTAAAACCTGATGAAGACCATATACATTAGCACCTAAGTCTTTGAGCAGTTTTGTGCTTTTTTCTCTTGTGTGAATATCACATGTTAAGACATCATTAGTGTAATCAAGAATTGTTTTGATGTCATTGGAAAAGACAAATTCAACTTCACAGTCTTCACTTTCAATCAAATCACGATAAAAGTCAATCATGTTGATTCCGGTAAACGGATGTATCCATGAGCCGAAAGTCTTATAATATTCATCTTCAGAAATAACACTACCAAGATTGAATTCGCTTTTTTCTAAAATTCCTTCATCCAAAATACCGTTTCCCACTTCATCTGACGGGAAAGAGGTTAAAAGAGTAATCTTATCCATTGCTCTTGCAATACCTTTTAGGATAATGGAAAATCTGTTTCTGCTTAAAATAGGGTTTACTACCCCAATATTTTTTGACGGGAATTTCTTTACCAAATCTTCGGCAACGTCATCCACAGTCACATAATTACCTTCTGAAATACCTACGACCGCTTCAGTAATTGCAACAACATCCTTGTCCCTAAATTCAAATCCTTCACTTTCTTTTGCAGCCATCAATGAATCTACAACTATGGTGGCCAAATCATCGTTTTCCTTAATAATCGGTGTCCTTATACCACGTACAACAGTACCAACACATCTCATCTTTTTTTACTCCTTAAAAGCATGAATAGTCCGTTGGAATATCACTTCCAACAACCCATTTATTTTATATTTTTTAAAATATATAAAAGTTAAGATTGATTTATTCAAGGAAGATAAAGCAATACTTTTAATTCATTCAGTTAATATTCATTTTTAATGAATTTTTTTAGCAAAATGAGTTGAAAGTTGTGAATTTTGATGTTTTTTAATAAAATAACTAAAAATAAGCGAGAAAAAGTTTTTAAAAAAAAAAGTTTTTAATTTGCTTTCAAAAGAAAGCAAATATTTTATAATTATCCTTTGATGTATTTTGCCAAATCATCAGCCTTGTCGGTTTCTTCCCATGGAAGACCTTCAATACCGAAGTGACCGTATTTAGCGGTTTGTTTGTAGGTGGTATCCCTTAAACCTAATGTTTCGATGATACCGTCCGGAGTCAATTTGAAGTTTTCACGAACAATTTCCTCAAAGGTTTTGTCTCCAATGTCAGCACCTGTTCCAAAGGTATCTACCATAACGGATGTTGGCTCAGCCACACCGATTGCATAGGACAATTGGATTTCACATTTTTCAGCAAGACCGCTTGCAACGATGTTTTTGGCAATGTATCTTGCCATATAACATGCGCTTCTGTCCACTTTTGTTCTTGCATATCCACCGTAGGTGTCAACAATGATTTTTCTACCGGTAAGTCCAGCATCTCCGTGAGGACCACCGATTTCGAATTTACCTGTCGGGTTGATGTGCTCTTTGGTGTTTTCTGTCATCAATTCCTGTGGAATGACTGCCTTGAAGAGCTTTTCGCGGATGTCTTTTTTAAGGGTTTCCTGGTCGTCGGAAACTGTCTCGTCATGCTGGGTTGACAGTACTACAGCATCCAGTGAAAGTACATTTCCGTCTTCATCATAATTGACTGATACCTGTGCCTTACCGTCAGGTCTGAGGTATGGGATTTCACCGGATTCTCTTAACTCGGTTAATTTGTTTGTGAGTTTGCGTGCCAAATCGATTGGGAACGGCATTAATGATTCTGTTTCGTTTGTTGCAAAACCAAACATCATACCTTGATCGCCTGCACCGGTTTCTTCATCTCCCCTGTCAACTCCCTGGTTGATATCCTGGGACTGTGCATGAAGCCTGTTTGCAACATCACAACTGTGACCGTCAAATTCCAAATCAGG
>NZ_CAJOJM010000068.1:0-5562 GCF_905234905.1 Methanobrevibacter sp. UBA188
GAATGCGGCAATGGGTGGAAAAGCGACATATATTCCAGGAAGAGAATTGGATTATGAAATTGTTGAGAATGCAGATGTAATCGCTGATAAAATCAAGAAAATTCTTCGTGTTAATGAGGATGATGATACAACTGTTGAACTAATCAACGATGGCCAACAATTGTTGGTTCAATTGCCTTTTGAACGTTTAAATGTTGCTGCAGATTATTCTGTTTCAACAATGCAGACTGGTGCTGCAACCATTCAGGCAATTATTGACAGCTTTGAAGTTAACATGTTCGATGCATCAACAATCAAAACTGCAGTAATGGGAGCATATCCGAGAACTGTCGATCTTTCAGGTGCTAATATCAGTGCTCTTTTAGGGCCTCCTGTATTGTTGGAAGGATTGGGATATGGTTTAAGAAATGTCATGGCAAACCATGTAGTTGCCATTACCAATAAGCAAACTTTAAATGCAGCTGCATTGTCTTCAATCATGGAACAGACTGCAATGATTGAAACTGGTGATGCTTCTGGTGCATTTGAAAGAATGCATTTATTGACATTGGCGTATCAAGGTTTAAATGCAAATAATTTAGTGTTTGACATCGTTAAAGAAAATGGTAATGGAACTGTTGGAACAGTTATCCAATCATTGGTTGGAAGAGCGATTGAAGACAATGTTATCAGAGTTGCTAAAAAAATGCCATCAGGATATAACATGTATGAGCCTGTGGATTGGGCATTATGGAATGCATATGCTGCTGCAGGATTGCTTGCTGCAGTCATTGTTAATGTAGGTGCTGCAAGAGCCGCTCAGGCCGTAGCTTCAACAGTATTGTATTATAATGACATGCTGGAATATGAGACAGGCCTTCCTGGTGTAGATTACGGTAGAACTGAGGGCGTAGGTGTAGGATTTAGTTTCTTCTCCCATTCCATTTATGGTGGTGGGGGACCGGGTACATTCCACGGAAACCACGTAGTGACAAGACATGCAAAAGGAACTGCAATTCCTTGTGCATCAGCTGCAATGTGTTTGGATGCAGGAACTCAGATGTTTTCAGTTAAAAGAACATCTGCATTAATTGGAATTGTGTATGGTACTATTGATAATCTTAGAAACCCAATTCCAAATGTAGCCAAAGTTGCAGGAGAAATTAAAGATAGCTTATAGGTGTTTTTCATGGATGAATCAAAACAAGTAAATGTAATTGATATTAAGATTATTCCAAACAGATTTTTAAAGCCAGACACCAGTGAAAAAATTCTAAATGAGATTTATGAATTGGAAGGAAACATGAGAGTATTGATACATGGCCCTTCTCTTCCCAAAAAAGTATTTTATGGTCCTGGCAAAGGCCATGAAGTAAATCATACAGACAGAAAAACAATTCAAGTTAAAGGAAATGATGTGGATTTAAGAGTCATGGTTGGAGATATTATCATCACGGCAGATATTTCCAAATTCAATGAGTTCATGGATAAATTGCAGGTTATTTTAGACGAAAACATGCCATGTGATGTTACAGTTTTGGTTGGAAGATTCACTCGAACTAAAAGCACAATTTCCGATTATTTAAAATATGGTGAAAGTTTTGAAAATCATATTGATAAACGTTACATTGGTTTAGTTGATTCTAGTGCACGAAGTTCTGAAACGGTAAAAGTTATAAAATAATTTTATGGTGAATTTATGACATATGAAGCACAATTTGGCCCTGGTGAAACAAAAATTGCTGAAAACCGAAGAAAGCATATGAATCCAGAGCATAAATTTAAAAAGATAAGGGAAGTCTCTGATGAGGGTATCGTAAAGATATTAGGTCATAGAAATCCTGGTGAAAGTTATAAAACAGTTCATCCACCATTGGCCGAAATGGAAGATGATGGGGATATTATTAAAAGTATTGTAGAACCTACTCCTGGTGCAGCAGAAGGTATTAGGGTCAGGTATATTCAATTTGCTGATTCAATGTACAATGCTCCGGCACAGCCTTATGATAGGGCAAGAACATACATGTGGAGATACAGAGGGGTAGATACAGGTACATTGTCTGGAAGACAAGTAATAGAAATAAGAGAACAAGATTTAGAAAAAATTTCAAAAGAATTGATAGAAACAGATATTTTTGACCCTGCCCGATCAGGTATGAGGGGAGCGACAGTACATGGGCACTCATTAAGATTGGATGAAAATGGGTTAATGTTTGATGGACTTCAAAGATATGTCTTCAATGAAGATGATGGTCATGTTTACTATGCTAAAGATCAGGTCGGCCGTCCATTGGATGAGTTGGTAGATGTCGGTGTACCTTTGGATGAAGAATATCTAAAAGAAATCACAACAATCTACAGGGAAGATAATATCGGTATGAGACAAGATAAAGAAGCACTTGAGGTAGTTGAAAATATTCATGAAGCACGTACCAAAGGTGGATATGGTTTAGGAGTATTTTCTAAAGACTTAAAAAAGAAATTAGGTGAATGAGATGGCTTTGGAAGATAAAAAATTTTTAGAAGCTTTAAACAATAAGTTTAAAGGAGAAGACCAGGAAAGTGATCACACCAGTTTCTACTGCTTTGGTGGATGGAGGCAATCCGAAAGAAAAAGGGAATTCAATGATACTGCTGAAAAGCTGGCTAAAGAAAGAAACATGCCTTTCTATAATCCTGACATTGGAGTGCCGTTAGGTCAAAGGCAATTGATGGCATATAAAATCTCCGGTACTGAAGATTATGTTGAAGGGGATGATTTACACTTCTGTAACAATTCAGCTATCCAACAATTGGTGGATGACATTAAAAGAACCATTATTGTGGGAATGGACACAGCACATTCAGTATTGCAGGAAAGATTGGGTGTTGAAGTAACTCCAGAAACAATCAATGAGTATATGGAAAACATTAACCATGCGCTTCCTGGAGGAGCAGTAGTTCAAGAGCATATGGTGGAAGTGCATCCGGGTCTTGTAGATGATTGTTATGCTAAAATCTTCACAGGTAATGATGATTTGGCTGATGAATTGGATAAAAGGGTGTTGATTGATATCAACAAGGAGTTTCCAGAAGACCAGGCTGAAATGCTTAAAAAATATGTTGGAAATAAAACATATCAAGTAAGTAAAGTT
Source organism: Methanobrevibacter sp. UBA188 (assembly GCF_905234905.1). Taxonomy (NCBI): domain Archaea; kingdom Methanobacteriati; phylum Methanobacteriota; class Methanobacteria; order Methanobacteriales; family Methanobacteriaceae; genus Methanobrevibacter; species Methanobrevibacter sp. UBA188. The sequence continues at coordinate 3,114 of NZ_CAJOJM010000068.1, forward strand.
CCTACACTTGTCGTAAGGGCATGTGATGGTGGTACAGTTTCAAGATGGTCTGCTATGCAAATCGGTATGAGTTTCATTAATGCATATAAATTATGTGCTGGGGAAGCAGCTATTGCGGACTTTTCATATGCTGCAAAACATGCTGACGTTATTGGTATGGCAGCATTCTTACCTGCAAGACGTGCAAGAGGCCCTAATGAACCTGGTGGTGTAGCATTTGGTACATTGGCAGATATTGTTCAAACCTCAAGAATTTCCGATGACCCTGCTGAGATAACCTTGGAAGTAATTGCTGCGGGAGCTGCATTATACGACCAGGTATGGCTAGGTTCATATATGTCTGGAGGAGTAGGATTTACTCAATATGCTAGTGCAACATACACTGATGATATTCTGGATGACTTTATCTATTATGGGATGGACTATGTAGAGGACAACTATGGAATGTGCCAAGCGGAGTTAAGCATGGATACAGTACGTGACATTTCCACTGAAGTAACACTTTATGGATTGGAACAATATGAATTGCCTACTCTTTTGGAAACACACTTTGGTGGTTCTCAAAGGGCTTCCGTGGTATCTGCAGCGGCAGGCTGTTCCGCAGCTTTTGCTACAGGAAATTCAAATGCCGGTGTTAACGGTTGGTATCTAAGTATGATTTTGCATAAGGAAGCTCATTCCAGACTTGGATTTTATGGTTATGACTTGCAGGATCAGGCTGGTGCGGCCAATTCTTTATCAGTTAGAAGTGATGAAGGTTTAATTCACGAATTAAGAGGACCTAATTATCCAAACTATGCGATGAACGTAGGTCACCAACCAGAATATGCAGGAATTGCCCAAGCACCTCATGCTGCAAGAGGGGATGCATTCTGTACAAATCCTCTAATTAAAATCGCTTTCGCAGATAATAATAATACATTCGATTTCAAACATGTGAGAAAAGAAATCGCTAGAGGAGCTTTAAGGGAATTCATGCCATCTGGTGAAAGAGATATTATTATCCCATCAAGATAATTTTATCTCTTTTTATTTTTTTATTATGTATTATTTTTATATTTTCTCATGTGGATGTTAAGGTTGAAAACATATTATTTTGGAAGCTATTACATTTAATGAGAAAAATCGATTAATTAAATTAAAATTAAAAAATTACTTTTAATCTCTTTATTCTCTTTTTCAATTATTGTAACAATATTAATTTGATTCAAAATCGGAAATAAATAAGTATATGATTTTGAGTTTAATATTATGATGTATGAGCAAAAAGTACATTATATTTTGTATAGTATACGGGCAAAATCCCTTTTAAATGATTTTTAGACTTTATATTATTTGTTAGAGTTAAATAATTGTTTTTTCTTATTTTTACATAATTTTATTTGAATATTTATGCTCCTGCTCAAATTGGCAATGCCATTGTTTGCTATTTGATATTCAATTTTGATTCGCTGAACAATGTCGCTTCACCTGCTATTAGAACTTTATCATTTTTGATTTTACAGTATAATTGTCCACTTCGTTTGGAAGCCTGATATGCATGTATATTATTTTTGTTTAATTTTTCACTCCAGTATGGCACAATATGGCAATGCCCAGAACCGCATACTGGATCTTCAGGAATATTTAATTTTGGTCCGAATGATCTTGAAACGCAATCATATTCCTTTCCTTTTGCAGTAATATGAAGTAATAATCCTTCTAATTTTTCTATTTTATCTAAATTTGGTTTAAAATCAATTACACTTTGGGGACTATCCAATACACATAACAAATCTCTTGCTTTAAAAATCTCATTTGGTTTTACTCCCAATGCATTGATGATTTCGTCAGTTATGTTCACTGATTTCAAATCATATGCTGGAAATTCCATTTCATATAATGTATCTCTTCTTTTAACAGATAATTGGATATTATCAATTGTTTTAAAATAAATTTCATCTGTGTTTTCATAAAAGTTTAGTATTACAAAGGCTGTTGCTAGTGTTGCATGTCCGCAGAGGTCTACCTCACCTCCTGGCGTAAACCATCTGATTTCATATTGATTGGAGTTTTTAACTGCAAATGCAGTTTCAGATAGGTTGTTTTCAATGGCTATATTTAACATCACCTCTTCATTTATCCATTCATCAAGAATGCAGACTGCCGCAGGATTTCCTTTAAATATCTGATTGGTAAAAGCATCAACAACATACTGTTTCATTTTCTACACCCAAATATATTTTTTTCATTCAATATCCTTAATGTTTGTGTAACAGTAAATAATTTTAAAATTTATATAATTCGGGGGTTAATATTATGTCTTGAGTGAAAAACATTGAAAAAAAGATTTTTAAAATTGAATAAGGATAAATTTGTTAAACAAATTTTGACACATCCTCATTCAACATATATAACTGCTGGCTGGTACTGTGCCAGCCAAACATCCTAAGATGTTATGTAATATTAT
>NZ_CAJOJM010000069.1:0-3246 GCF_905234905.1 Methanobrevibacter sp. UBA188
ATTTTGACCGTTCAAATAATTAAAAGTATAAGTAATTAAACCAATAGTATCATCACCAACCATTAGAATAATAAAAACAAACATTAACATAATCAATGCATATGGCATAAAATATATTTTAAATTTTGTTGATGTAGATGAAAGCATTGAAAAATATTATTTTCTTCAAATAGAAATTATTTAATATTATATTTTATAAAAATTTAACCAATAAAAGGAGCTATTTTATGTTAACTATTAATGAATGTTACCTCGAATTTGTCAATAAAATCTTAAAGCAAGGAAAAGAAACTTATAAGGACTCAAATCATCACCTGATTGAAAGTCTCGGAAACTTCTATATAATTGACGACCCATTCAATCTAAAGTTCAGGGCAAAATACCAGCATTACACTACTGAAATGTTATTATCCGACATAAAGAACGGAAAATTCGATGTAGAAGGATGTCCGATGAAAAGCGATGCACTATATGAATATGTAAAATCAGCTGAAAATCCGGATGATCAGGGATTTGTATACACCTATCCGAATCGTATTTATGCACATTTCGACATTGACCAGTTCAACACAATGAAACAGAGAATATTAACTGCAACCGGATCAAACAGGGCAGTGGCAGTTACAATCGACCCGGAACTTGATGCTGAAAGAGAGGATATCCCGTGCCTTCAGTTCCTGCAATGCATCGTGCGTGACAACGAACTGACCATACACTGCATTTTCAGAAGCAATGATATTTTCGGCGCATTCTACTCCAACATGTATTTCATCGCATATCTAGGCTTGAAAATGAAAGAGGAAGTTAACAAAGAAATAGTCGGTGAAAAATTAAACTTCGGTGGAGTACATTACCACTCAACATCAGGCCATATCTACAACACCGATTTAAAAGCAGCACGCAATCTTATTAAAGTTAATAAATAAGGTTTCAATAACCTTATTTAACTGTTATTTTATTTGTATTTTTTAAACTACCATAGCTTGTAGTTATTGTGAATTTTCCTTTTACTGAATTGACCTTTATTTTAAAGGTAGCTATTCCTTTCTTATTTGTTTTAGTTTTATAGATCTTTCCCTTGAATTTAACTGTGATTTTTTTACTTTTCAAGACTTTTCCTTTGGAATTTAAAAGCTTAACGTTGAACTTGAATGTCTTGGATTTTTTGACCGCCATGTTTTTGGTTATGAGTGTCGGCTTTATGACAATCTTGTTTGAAACCTTAAATGACTTGTAAGTAGATGTTATTGTATAGGTTTTTGCTTTTGCAGATATCTTTAATGATGCATAACCATTGGAATTTGTGTATCTGTAAAATGTTTTGCCGTTGAACTTGATTGTTACCTTAACTCCTTTTGCAACATTGCCATGGTCATCATAGGCTTTAACCTTATAATATTTGCCTGCACCATAATACATTGTCACGTCACTGGCAGTCAAACGTGAAACAACATTGATTGATTGTGTCTTAACTTCACTGGTTGGTAAATTTGTAACAACGACATCATATTTTCCTTTAGCCAAATCAATATTATGGGATATTTCTCCATTATCATCAGTAACCAGACTGCATACCTTATTGTTTATTTTGAGAGTAATATTTGTATTTTTTAATAAGTTGCCTTTGGCATCACGGAAAACAGCAGAATATTTTGCATTGTAAGTATATTTAACATCATTTGGCAATTCTATTGTTGACTTGATTGTTATTGTTTTAGAGAGATTGGACTTTAGATATTTACTGTTTCCATTGAATGAAACGTAAATTTTCTTATCGCCAGGATTAGAACTGAACTTAACTAATCCAACACCACTTCCATTGGTAGTGACATCATACAATTTTCCATCAATATTTACCGAAAGCTTGCATCCTGAAACTTCATGTCCGAATTCGTCCACTAAGGTTATAGGGCATGAAATTTGACTGTCAAAGTAGAAGAAATCATCACAGTAAATTTTGGTAGCTTTCTTATCAACGGTGAAATCAGATGTTGCTTCATCAGACTTATAAATATAACTATCCATATATGCATTAATTTCATATTTTCCAGGATCAAGATTTTCCAATATTAAAATGGCCTGACCATTATCTGATTTAACTGAATAAGGATTATTATTAAGTTTAATTACCACATAATCTGAAACAGGTTTTGAAATAGTGACCATAATTGTATGGACATTTTTCACAACACTCACATCCACAGACAAATCCACACTTGTCTTGGATACGTTCAAGGATATTGAATTGGAAGAATCGCCATAGTAACCACCATCATCTTCATATTTGGCACTAACCATATTGGTTCCAAAGCTTTTGAATAGATACTCCAAACTGGCCACTCCGTTTTCTACCTTGACTTTGCTTTCAACATTATTTATGATAAAAGTGACATATCCTCTATTGACCAAATTGGAATCCAAATCCCTAACGGTACAGCTTATATTAACAGGATTGAATACATTGACTGTATCAAAATTAAATTCCAAATAAGTCTTTATAGCTGAAATATCAAAGTAATCATAGACGGAATTGGATTTATATAAATAAGAATCATCCGCATATGTGGCAACTATTTTATTATAACCAAAACGTTTGAAATTATATTTCAAGCTAGCCAAACCGTTTTTGACATCTACAGTAAAATCACTTCCCTCCACATTGAAAGTAACTTTACCACAATTCACAGAAAATCCATCCTTATCAACCACTTCTGCAGTAATGACAACAGGATTGTAGTTATTGTCAACGGACAGATAAATTGAAATATCCTTTATCTCAATTTCCTTAGACAATGTCTTTTTTGAAGAAGCGTAACAGTATAAGTCATCATAACTGACTACAATATTTTTTAATCCACCGGATTTGAAAATATGAGTCAAGTTAGCCTCCCCATCATTCACCTTAACCTTATAGTCCTCACCATCAACATTAAAAGTAACCATTCCGCTTTCTACCCTATTACCGTTTTTGTCCAAAACCAATGCATTGATTTCGAAAGGATTATTTTTTGAAGATGAAACGTTTAGATTTATTGATGTGTTGACCGGCTTGTCGGAAACCATTATGAAATTGCTTGACTGATTATAACCGACTTCACTGAATCTTGCATAAAATTTATTTATTTGATTCTTAATGAGCAAAGCATTGAATTTGGCAATGCCATTTGCAATTTTAACAGTATAATCCAAACCGTTGATTGTGAATGTCACATTTCCACTTTTTACTAAATTGCCGTATTCATCAAA